>DASPGQ010000575.1 GCA_035620555.1 Vicinamibacteria bacterium | reverse complement strand
TCGGCCGACCGCTCGCTCTCGAGCGTCAGCTTCACAACGAAGTGTCCGCCCTCGCCGTCGAGGGCGGCGTCGACGCCGACGACCTCGAAACCCCGCCGTCCCACGAGGGCGACGACGCGCTCGATCGAGCGCTCGGCGCGTGCGAGACGAAGCGCGATGCGGAACGTCACCGATGCGCTCCCACGAGCATCTCTTCGTTCGCGCAGTTCGGCGGAACGAGCGGCCAGACATTCGCCTCGGGGTCGATCTCGACGTGAAGAAGCGCGGGCCCCTTCGACGAGAATAGACGATCGATGGCACTCTCTTCGTCCCGGCCCGCCTGGACACCGAAAGCCTCGATGCCGAAGGCCTCGGCCACGCGGGCGAAGCAGGGATTGTCGTCGAGCGCGACCTCGCTGAAGCGCCGGTCGAAGAAGAGCTCCTGCCACTGTCGCACGAGCCCGAGACTCTTGTTGTCCATCACGACGATCTTGATGGGAAGCCCGTAGCGTTTGACGGTCGCGAGCTCCTGCAGGTTCATCATGAACGAGCCGTCGCCCGAGACGTTCACCACCGTGGCCTCGGGCCGGCCGAGCTGGGCGCCGATGGCCGCGGGAAGCCCGTAGCCCATCGTCCCCAGCCCGCCGCTCGACAGATGCTGCTCGGGTCGCTCGAAACGGCAGTGCTGTGCCACCCACATCTGGTGCTGGCCGACGTCGCAAGTGATGATGAGGTCATTTGTGGCGTTCTCCGACAGCCGCTTGAGAAAGCGCGGACCGTACACTCCGTCGGTCGGGGCATCGTACGACCATCGATACCGCGCCTTCGCCTCGAGGCATTCCCCTCGATGGGGCGCGATCGCGAGAGGAATCGAAAGCTCTTCGAGAAACGCCCCGATCGGACCCACGAGCCCGACGTCGGGCCGACGCAGCTTCCCCACCTCGGCGGGATCGATGTCGATGTGAATGACCTTGGCGCCAGGAGCGAAGCTCGCGAGCCTTCCCGTGGCCCGGTCGTCGAAACGCGCGCCGATCACGACCAGGAGATCCGATCGCTGGACCGCGAGGTTCGCCGCTTCGCTCCCGTGCATCCCGAGCATGCCCAGCAGGAGCGGGTGGTCGGAGCCGAGCGCACCGATGCCCTTGAGCGTCGTCACCGTGGGAATGCCGGTGACCTCGATGAACCGCCGAAACGCCTCCACCGCCCGTCCGATGCCGATTCCTCCCCCCGCGTAGACGATGGGTCGCTTCGCGCACTCGAGGAGCTCCCGGGCGCAACGAACTGCGCCAGGGTCGGGCGCGGGCGCCGATTCCTCCTCGGGCGGCCCGGGAAACGTCAGCTCACCCTGCTGCGCGGCCACGTCCTTGGGCAAATCGACGAGCACGGGACCGGGGCGTCCCGATCGCGCGATGCGGAAAGCCTCGTGGATGGCTTCGGGCAGGTCGCCGGCACGCCGCACGAGAAAGCTGTGCTTGACGATGGGAAACGTCATTCCGAAGATGTCGACCTCCTGAAACGCATCCGTTCCCAGGAGGCCCGTAGGAACCTGACCGGTGATCGCCACGAGAGGAACGGAGTCCATGAAGGCGTTCGCGATGCCGGTGACGAGGTTCGTGGCACCCGGTCCCGAGGTGGCGAGACAGACCCCGACTCGACCGGTGGCGCGCGCGTAGCCGTCCGCGGCGAGCGCCGCCCCCTGCTCGTGACGCACGAGCACATGCCGGATGCTTCCGCCGTGGAGGGCATCGTACACCGGCATGATGGCGCCGCCGGGATAGCCGAAGACGATGTCCGCGCCCTCTCGGGCCAGCGCTCGAATCAGATACGTCGCTGCGTTCATGCTTTTGCCTCAAATGAAAAAAGGCCCCGCCACCCTCTCGGGTGCGGGGCCTTGTCTCGAGCGTGGTCGAAATCTAAGGGGGGCCGCACCTCCCCTTAATAATGTTGATGGCCTCGATCCACGCGAAAGTCACGAGTTCAGTATACCTCCTGGCTCCCCCGCGTCAACCCGGCGTCGGCCGCAGGCCCCAATGAATGCCGCAGCCCTCGGGGCGAGGGGTGCTCAGTGATTCGCGCCGCTCGGGGCTCCCGCCTGGGCGTAGACGGTCTTCTCCGCCTCTCCGCCGTCTTCGTTTCGCGCTCTGACGATCACGAGATGTCGGCCCGCCTCGCGAACCTGGAAGTAGTAGGTGAACGTCCCATCGGCGCGCACCTGGACTCGCTCGGCTCCCAGTCCAAAGTCGACCGTGACCCGAGCTCCCGGGTCGGTCCGTCCGTGGCCGGTGACGAGGCCGACCGAGGTGACACTGGGCGTGTCGGCGGTCAGCCTCGGCGGCGGCGGCGCCTCGGTCCGTCGCACGGTGAACGTCGCCCGCACGGGAGAGCTGCGCCGATCTTCGGCATCCACGGCGCTGACTTGCCAGTGGTACGTGCCCGGATCGAGCCCGCCCTGCAAGTACGATGTCGAGGAAACCATGGCATCGAATACGGGGTCGACGAATTGCGCCGAACGGTCCAGGAGGATTCGATATCTTCGGGCCTCGGCGACGGGCCGCCACCGGAACTCCACGTTAGCGGGGAATCCAATCGAAGTGAGATGCGCCGGAGACACGATCACCGGCACGCTGGGGAGCTTGAACTCCTCGGGCGTTTTGCCCGGACTGACTAGAATTCCCTGGCCCTCGAGGACTTCGACGTCGGTTCCGTTCGCCGTCACGTCGACCCCGCCGCGGGGCGCCTCGACGCGGGACACGTTGGTCTCCAGGTCATGGCCCACGGTTGCCTCCGCGTTATCGCGCAAGCTCGCCTCGAGAATCGGAGTGCAGACCTGCCGTCGCAACTGCATACCGAGGCTAACGTTCGCGGGTGTGTGAACGTCGATCATCCCCGACGCCACGCAGACTCGAGTTTGCTCCAGCGACGCTCCCGGTCTCGGATGGGCTTCCTCGATCACGAGAATGGACAGGGCCCGCACGGTGTACACGGTCCCATCGAACAAGAGCACTCTCGCCTCCGCGCCGCTCCCGGTACGGATCGTATCGCCGCTTTCGAGAGACGTCTCGGCGCTCGCCGGAGTCCACTCGAAGCGGTCGGCTTTGCGGACGTCCACCGTGCCCTTCCAATTGATGAAGTGCGCCGTCCGATCGACCGGTGCCGGCGACGAGGTCTCCGTGGGAGGCGCCGCCGGTGGCCACTTGGTCATCAGGTAGGCCGCAAGCCCAAGTGCGAGAGCGCCGAGAGCGATAACGGTGCTGCTTCGAACGGTAAACCATTCGATGTGGATGCCCGTATTGATCCGGTACGGGTCGCGCCGCCTGGCCATGGTGTCGCTCTTATTTTTTGGGGGTGTATGAAGTGTAGCACGAGGCGGCTCGATTCGAGGGTGTCTCCGCGGATGCGCAAACGGTTTCGCCGGCTGAGATTTCGTTTCGTTGGTCGAGAATTTCTCGTCGTGCCGGGCTCGGTGATGAAAAAGCTTCTCCTCGATGGGTTGGTGCGCCTTAGAACCGGACCGTCACCATCGGACCCACCGACGCGAAGACGAGTGTGCGGTCGACTTCCTCCCACTGTTCGAACGGGATGGAAAGCTCGAGCGCCGTCGGCGTGTCGTGCCACACGGATGCGAAGCCGAACAGCCCGATCGACAGGTGGCTTCCGATATCGAACGAAAAGGAGATCCGCAAATCGGTCACCGGGATCGAGGCGCGTCGGGACCGCATCGTATCGAAGGTGACGGCTGGAAGAAACGGTAAGTTGATCGTTTGCTCGACGTCCGCCTCGTGACTCAAGTTGCGGAACAGCACCGACTGGGAGACGGAGTAGCCCAATCGGACAAATTCGCCAATGAGCGCGGTACCGCCGACGCCGACGGAAGGCCCTAAGAGCTGGCCATCGATGCGAGCACGGGCTGTCGTTTCAAAACTCAGATTCTCGCCAAACAGATCAAAGAACGGGAATGCACTGCTAACCGACACCTGATCGGTGCGTTCGTTCTCGACTTCGGCGAGGTGCAGTCCCACGCGAACCGATAGTGTCCGAGCGATTCTTCGCGTGACATCGAGCCGGAAACTCCATACCTTCAGGTTGTTCGACGTTTCAAAGCTCGTTTCGTCCGCCTCCTCCCCGTACCAGACGTCGAACAACTGGACCATCTCTCGGCGTCGGCCAAAAAGGGAATTCGTAAACGATCCGCCCACCGCCCCGCCGGTATCGACGCGCCAAAACTCTCCCTCGAAACCCCACGCCACACCGCGGTAGCCCCCGCGCACGTAGGGCATCCACTCCGTGCTCATCCGGGTACCGAGTGGCTCGAACGTGCTGTCGTCGAAGAGCCCCATCGATCCAACCGAAGTCCGATCGCCAACGTGGACGTCGTTTCCGTGCACTGCGGTCCATCCGTACGCGACTTCGAAGAAGGCGCCCGCTTCGCGCTCATCTTCTTCGTCGGTCTGCGAACGCGCGTGCCTCGGGAATAGCAGCGTCGCGCCCGCGAGGAGAGCGAGTGTTGTTCCAACCTGTCGAGTCATGATTTGTCTCCTGGGCCTCAGGTCCCTCGAGCGCGAGCTCGAATGGGAAACTCGCAACGCCCTGCTACCAGCTCCCCTCGATCGCCTTGGCGATGTCCTCGCCGATCTCCTTCATGGCTCCGGAGCTGCTTCCACCAAAGAGACCCATCGACACGGTGTACTGGAGCTCGGGCTCGAGCGGATCTTCGCTCTTCACCAGGAAGTTTCCGATCTCGAGCACTCGATACTCGCTAAGCTTCTTCTGGCTTTTTGCTTTCTCGTAGGGCTTCCTCGTGTCTTTGCCAACGACGCCGGTGTAGTCCCCGTCTTCACGGACGGGCGAGCGGTAGCCGCTCCTGGGAAGCGTCGCGGCGACGACCGCCGTGCTCTGGTTCTCGACGACGATGTCCTCGGCGAAATCGCCGAGCCCATCGTGCTTGATTACGATGCGGTAGGAGCCCGCCGGGACGCCGGCAACGACGGCAGGAGTCGTTCCAGAGAAAAAGCCCTCGATATACACACTCGCGCCCGGAGGAGTGGAGCGAACCTCGATCGCTCCGGTCTCGTCCTCGTCCGGTGCGGCCCGCGCGGGAGAGACAGTCGCGAGGAGGACGACGATCACGGCTCGGAATTTCATTAGCAGCCTCCAATCACTCCGTCGAGAAGTGTCTCTTCATCTATCCATGGCGCTTCGTCTCGAAACGTTTCAGACCAGCTGCACCGGACAACGATCCCCGCGTAGGTCCCGAGGAGTCGCGTGCGAAATCTGGTAGGTGGGGCCGTTTTTGGACTCGGTTACGATGCCACTCCGAGCGATACCCGGGTTCAAGACCCGCGACCACCAGTGCCGATCGCTGGTCGTACCGCATCGACGTCCGAGACTATGTTTACACCGTGGACAGTCTGAAGCCCGAGTCGGTGACGACTCTGGACGTCCCGGCGAACTTCGACGAGACGGTTCACGACCTCTCCGCCAACTTCGGCGTGACCTTCAGCTTCTAACGGATCCCGTGGAACCGAAGGAGCATGTTCTCTGGGATGAGGACACGGCGGCAACAGGGCGAGAGCAATCGGATAGAAGCCGTGCCAGCTCAGAGGCACTCAGCGGGCCTGCCTTGGGCGGGCCCGCTTCACGTTCGCGGATCCGCCAGTCGGGGAGAGGGCCTTCTACTAATCTTTGGGAAACGACGGCGAATTGTCCGCGTAATTCGGCACCGCCTTGCCGGCGGGCCGCTCGATGCCGAGCTTTTTCATGCGCGCCGTGAGCGTCGTGGGTTTGATACCGAGCAGCTTCGCTGCGCCCCTTTCGCCGCTGACTCGCCACCCGGTAACATCGAGGACGGACAGGATGTGTTTCCGTTGCAACGCATCGAGAGTGAGTGGCGGTGCCGGGCCGCTCGAGCTCTCCGGCTTGGACCACCAGTCATCGAGCGCAAGCCGCGATCCTCGCGTGAGAATGGCGGCCCTCTCGATGACGTTCTTGAGCTCCCGGATGTTCCCGGGCCAGCTATAGGCCATCAGCCGGGCCATGGTCCCCTCCGAGATCGTCTCTATCGATTTGCCCAATTTCCTGCCGAAATCACGTGCGAAGAAATGGGCGAGTAGAGGGATATCGGTCTTGCGCTCTCTCAGGGGCGGAAGCTCGATGGGAAACACGGCCAACCGGTAAAAGAGATCGGGCCGAAAACGCTCCTCCTCCATGGCCTTCTCGAGATCGCGGTTGGTGGCTGCGATGACGCGGACCTTGACCTGGATCGTCGTCGAGCCGCCCACACGTTCGAACTCCTCTTCTTGGAGCACGCGTAGCAACTTCGCCTGGAGCTCGAGCGGGAGATCTCCGATTTCGTCGAGGAATATCGTTCCACCATGCGCCAGCTCGAAACGACCGATTTTGCGAGCTACCGCGCCGGTGAAGGCGCCTCTCTCGTGCCCGAAGAGCTCGCTCTCGATCAGCGTCGCCGGAAGCGCCGCGCAGTTCACTTTGACCAGTGGTTTGTCCTTCTTTGGGCTCGCATCGTGTAACGCCCGGGCAACGACCTCCTTGCCCGTTCCGGTCTCTCCGCAGATCAAGACCGTTGCATCCGTCGACGCCACCGTCTCGATGGCCTCGATGACCTTCGTCATGGATGCGCTTTGTCCGACGATCTCTCCGAAATCGTGTTGGGTATGGATCTCCTCTTGAAGGTACGTGTTCTCTTGCTCGAGGCGAGACTTCAACGACGAGATCTCCTCGTACGCCAGGAGGTTCTCTACCGCCAGACCGACCTGTTTGCCGACTTCGGTCAGGAGCTCGGCGTCGTCGCCACGGTAATGGTTTGGAATCGAGCTCCCCACCATGAGAGCTCCAACCGCCTTGCTCTTGACGTTCAGCGGAACGGAAACATAGGCTCGAATGCCCGCTTTCAAGAGCTCGTCTTCGGACGGAGACGAGCGGCTCCCACCCTTCATGAGATCGTGACGAGCGAGCAGTCTCGCCTCCCAGAGCGAACGCTCCCGAGCGCTCTCTTCTCGTGACAGCTCGGTTTCGGACACGGCGGCGTCGTGTTTCTGCACAAAGACCCGGATGACGTCCCGCCGCGGGTCGAGGAGCGTGAGCTCGGCTCGGTCGAACGAGAGGATGCCCGACAGGGCTTCGGTGATCGCGCGAAAGAGCGATTTGCGATCGAGGCTCGCGATGATCGCATTGTTCACTTCGAGCAAGAGCCGATGTCGCTCTTCGGAACGCTTCAAAGCCGCCTCGGCCCGCCGACGCTCGGAACGTTCTTCGGACTCCCGGAGCGCGCGCCGCAACGCTGGAACCAGACGGGAAAGTCGATCCTTGAGCACGTAATCCGTCGCGCCGTTCTTGAGCGTCTCGATGGCTCTCTCCTCCCCGATCGCGCCCGACACGAAAATGAACGGAACCTCGGGTCGGGTTTCACGAGCAATGGACAAGGCGTCCAGGCCATCGAAGCCGGGGAGCGAGAAGTCAGCGAGGATGATGTCGGGGCCGAAACCGGAGAGCTGCCGTTCGAACTCCGGCCTGGTAGCGACCCGTCTGGACAGGAAGTCGATCGCTCCGCGCCGGAGCTCGCGCTCGACGAGCTCGGCGTCAGTCGGAACGTCTTCCAGAATCAGAACGTGGAGCTTCGCCTGCATGGGTTCCGCGCTCGCCGCTGTCGGCTCCTTATTGGGTGCCATTCCGATCGTCATCTCGGCAGTCGATTACAAGTAAGCCAGTACTCGCGAATCATCGAGACGCATCGAACGAACTCTTCGAAATCCACCTCTTTCACTATGTAGCTGTTGACCCCGGCTTCATAGCTGTCCGCGATGTCTCGCTTTTCTTGCGACGAGGTCAGCATCACGACGGGAACCATCTTCGTTTCATCGTTCGCGCGAATCTGACGGAGAATTTCGAGGCCGCTCACCTTCGGGAGCATCAGATCCAATAGCACCAGACGAGGCGCTGCCTCACCGTGACGCCGCGAATAATCGCCTCGGGCGAAGAGAAAGTCCAGTGCTTGTGAGCCGTCCTCGACCGCGACTACCGAGGATGCCTCGCCCCTCTTCAGGGCTCGGAGCGTCAGCTCCCTCTCGTGCGCGCTGTCTTCGACCAACAGAATGTCGACTCGTGAAGGATGTGCCATGTCCGTTCTCGCTGCCGTTCCCCGTTGGTTTTCCCCGACCCCTACTCAGAGCAACGTCCGTGCCATCACAGTCTTTGTGTCGGCTCACCGCGGAAACCCTTGTTGTTCATGGGTTATGCGGTCCGCGGATCCGACCTGGCTGTGAAAATCGAGCCGAAATCTAACAATATTTGGCAAAGATTGCGAAATATTGCGAATTGTCAACACTCTCGAAAATGACGAAAGGCATCGGCTGGCGATTCGGCCACGGACTTTCTTGGGAATCTTCACGACGCGCGCATGCAGCTCGAACCATCGAAGATCCTCCCGCGCAACGCCGCCAAAGGTCTCGATACCGTCAAGCCGCGATCCAAGATTCTCTTCCAGCAGGTTCGCTCCTTCACGCATTCGGCAGCGCTAACCCCTCGACGAAGCAATTCTCGTGCCGCCACTGATGGCGCACTCCGGGAGCTGCGAGAAGGCTGAGATTCTCGACCGCCGGGCGATGGATTTCGGCTCAGGTGGCCAAGTGGATAGGAGAAAGCTCTTTCAACATATCGAGCGGCTAACGAAATATTGGGACCGCTGGTCTGCTAAGACAAACAAAACTACGGAGACTCGTCGCGTCGCCCGTCAGGATTTCTCCTCGCCGGAAGCAGCGTGAACCCAATCGTCGCGCCCTCGTTGGGCTTCCCCTCCGCCCATACGCGTCCCCCGTGTCTCCGGATGATCGATTGAACGATGGCGAGCCCGACGCCCGTTCCTTCGAACTCCTCGGCACGGTGCAGGCGTTGGAAGACACCAAACATCCTTTCCGCGAAGCGCATATCGAATCCAACTCCATTGTCCTTCACATAGTAGGCGTTCTCGCCTCCTTCGCTCTTGTGGCCGACCTCGATGCGCGCCATCTCCCTCGGAGCCGTGAACTTGAGAGCGTTGGAGAGAAGATTAGCAAACACCTGCCGAATCATCCCCCGGTCTCCACGGGCGGATGGAAGGGCGTCGAGTCGCCATTCCACGTTGCGGTCAGGGTGAGGCGACATGACTTCGTCGAACACGCTGCGCGCCAGCTCGCCCATATCGATCTCCGTCAAGCTCATCTCCTGGCGACCTAGCCGAGAAAGGGTCAGAAGATCGTCGATGAGATGCCCCATGTTCCTGGCGCTGTCGGAGATGATGTGGAGAACCCGCATGCCTTCCGGATCCAGCTCACCGCCATGCTCATCCAGCAAGACGTGTGAGAAGCCGACGATTGTCCGCAGGGGGGCCCTGAGATCGTGGGCAACGGAATAGGAGAAAGCCTCGAGCTCTGCCGTGCGTTCGGCGATCCGCTTCTCGAGCTCGGCGGTGTGTCGCTGCACCTGGTCGTTCAAGCGCGCCTGTTGAGTGGCGATGGCCAGGCTGTCGGCGACTTCGCGAACCGCGTCGATTTCCTCTGAGCCGAAGGCATCGACACGCTCCGATCCCACGTTGAGCGTGCCAATCAGTTCACCGCGAGCAACGAGCGGCACATTGATCCACGAGCGGAGGCTTTCGCCCCTCAGTAGATCGAAGACTGGCGTGCTGGGTAGGATCCGTGCGTCTTTGACGACATTGACCTGTCCTTCGCGAAGAGCGTCCAGGCTCCCGAATGGCTCTAGAGAGATTTTGGCTCCGATCCGCATTTTCCCCGGGTCCTCGGCGTGCACGGCCTGCCAGACGGCGTGGCCAGCCTCGAGATCAAAGACCGTAACACTCGCCCTCCGGCACGGAATGAGTTGCCGGATGTGCCGCATCGCGGCTTCTGCAATTTCCGCCGGCGATCGGGCAGCCAGGATACCGCGATCGATTTCTCGCAGCGTTTCGAGCCGTTTCGTGTAACGGTCGACCGCCTCTTCGGCGCGTTGGCGCTCCAGCTCGACCCCGGTTCGAGCGGCAAAGATTCTCAGGATGGACAGGTCTCGACCTTCGGTACGAATTGGATTCTCGTCCAGCACGGCCAGATGGCCCAGCACCTCACCGGTTGAGCCGTGTAAGGGAACGCCCAGATAGCTATCCGTGTTCCAGCTGACGAGGCCTCGATCTTCGGGAAAGCGAGCTCGCACGCCCGTGGGGTAGAAGCAAACATCCCCGTCTATCACCCGCTCACAGGGAGTGCCGGCGACGGCATAGGTGACGTTCTCCATGAAGTCTCGGCCATTCCAGACGGCCAGGGTTCTGACATGAGTCTTTGCAGACGTCGTGCATTCGGCAACGAATGCGTATTTCACTCGCAGCGCCGAAGCAAGATGGCGGGCGAGCGAGCGGAAGAACTCCTCACCCTTGGCCGACGCGGTTCCTTCGGAGATGATCCGGAGGATTTCATCGGCACGAGCGTGCTCGGCCGTCTCGGGGCTCATGTCGTGGCGAAGTCCCGTACCGCAAAAAGTCGAGCCATCGTTACCGAATGGGCTTGCACAGCTTCACGGAGGAGAGCCACCGTGTCCTCCTACTGTAGCAAAAGATGCCTCTTGGGGTTCTGCGGTTACAAAATGCTCGAGATTTTCGTGCTGGGGTGTCAACAACGCGGGAACGTTGCGCCCAAGCCCTTCGTGGACGTCACCGAAGTTGAGCTTCGACGGATGCCTGAACGGGAACCTCCGCGGAACCTACTTGACTACGTAGGCGGCTCGATGCTTTTGGCGGCGTCGCTCTCATGAACCGGGTTGGCGAGGTCCACGAGGTCACCGCGGCCGTGCTGTATCTCGCCGACGCCGGGTTCATCACCGGCCACATCCTCCCCGTCGACGGCGGCTTTGTGGTCGGCCGAGCCGCCTGACGGGACGGATGCTGCGAACCGCCGCGCTCAGCGATGTCTACGGAGGCTCCGTTCGATGCGGAGCCTCCGAGCCATCTTCGAACGCGGCTTCGTATTTCGACGCGCACTTCGCCTGAACGAGCGTCGCCCCGAAGCTTCCATCGGGCAAGAGCTCGCCTTCCGCCACCGCCTGAGCACGGTCGACGAGCGTGTCGGGCAGCGGCCCTCGGCCGACATACCGAACCCGAAGGCTTGCACCCTCGTGGTCGATCTCGAATTCCACGACGCCTTGCTCGAGCCGCTCGATAGAGCCCGGTACCACGTTGCCTGCCACCCTTACACGGCGGCCTTCCGCCATGGCTCCCATCGCCCCGAGCTCAGGCACGGTCAGGTAGTAGGCCCTGGTGTCTTCCATTCCGCGGATGGCGAGAACGAGGACGGCGGCAACAATGACGGAGGTTCCGGCAACAAACTTCAGCTTCTTGGCTTTCATGACTTCGCTCCGGTCGGGTCCTGCCAAGCAGACCTGAACGTCATTCTTCCACGATCACGGAACCCTTCATGAAGGGATGGGGCGTGCAGTGGTACGGGAACGTCCCCGTCTTGTCGAAGGTGATCTGGGCGCTTTCGCCCGGTTCCATGATCCCCGTGTCGAAGCTCGTGTCGTTCGCCGTCGCCGTATGCACAAAATCGTCTCGGTTGACCCAGGTGATCGTCTGTCCCGGTTTGACCCGGATCACGTTCGGCGTAAACGAGAGATTCTGGACGATCACGATGAGTCCCTCCGCGGGGACTTCTGTATCACTGGCCATCGCAAAGTCGATCGTCGATTCGTCTTCCGTCAGGGAAGCCGCCCCGAGCGTGGGATAGCCCTGGACATAGACCCAGTCGGTCTTCTGGGCCGGCACATGGCACGAGCGACACTCTCGAGAGTAGCCCTCGGTGACGGTTGTGCTCGGGTCGTTGGAGTCGAACAGCGCCCATCCCCAACCATCGCCCCATAGCGGGTTTGCCTCGAAACGGCCCTTGATGTCCTTGATCATGACGAACCAAATGTCGGGTGTTGCAGCCCAATTGGCCCGACCTGTCGTCATGGTGCCGGATCGGCGGCTCCGCACTTCCTTGACGAGGGTCGCGCCGTCGGGAAACTTCTGATGCTCGCGGAAATACGACGCCGATTCCGGCTCCGTGTATACGTCATGAAAGGACGAATCGCCGTTCGCCCCCTCGACGAACCAGGACCCCAGATGCTCGAAGCAGGACCGGAAGTCGGGTGGAAGGCCGATGTTTCCCTCCGAATCGACCCATGGAGAGAAATCCTCCTCGAATTGCAGGTACGCTGCAGAGCTTAGCGTTAGCGCTCCAATCGGGAACGCCATGAGTATGACCATCAGTAATGCCGCGTCTTTCATGGATACCACCATCGTGCTCGAAGCAGAGGGCCCCTTCGGTCGAAGCCCTCTGCCGAGTCCGTGTCAGTCGGATGATCCAGTCGGCTTCGCCGCCCGCAGTACGGGATAGTATTGGGTAAAGACCCAGTCCTGATCGGCGTTCGCCCCGTGGCACGCGTTGCAAAACATCGTGTCCTGAGGCTCTGACGCGTCTTTCAAAGGGTAGCTGTGACCAAAGCTGTAGTAGGCCCAACTTCCGGGCTCATCAGGGAATCGGTTCGAGTCCTTGATTGCGGCTTCGAGGCCCATGAACTCCCCCATGAAGTAGCCCACGCCGCTCGTCGCCCGTTTCGAGCCTACGCTCACCAGCTCCTTGATGATCACGGTTCCGTCTCGGAATTCTCCCGTGCTCTCGTAGTGCGCGAAATCGTCCGGATGGATGTAGACGTTGTGGAACTCCGGGAACGGTGCTTCGGGAGGATTCAAGTCATTCGGCGTTAACGGCGTGCCGACGAAGATCCAATACCGATAGCCTTCGGGCCGCGTCATGACGTTGTTCGCGTCGACGGCTGGTTTCGGCAAGGAGCCACTAGTCGACTCACGACGGGGTTGGCTCTCCGACACCGACGAGCAAGCGGCCAACGCCAGGATCGCCAACGACCCGAGAATCCTCGCCAGGGCTCGAGCCCTGCTTCCACTGAAATTGCTTTGCTTGGTCATTTCTATCTCCTGCATTCGGGTGCATGTTTGATTTCGAACACAAACAAGGAATGGCAATTCCTGTGCCATCGGGCGAGAGCGCGCAAAACATCGTGTGAAGCGAATTCCGCGGAATCGCCATGGCGACATGTTGGGAGTCTTTCGAAATACTGCGACTCCTAGAATCCGGTCGCACTACGGGTCGTAACACGTGGACTCGGTGCGTGCACAACAAGCGCTTCGATGGCACGTCAATCGCTGCTCGTCTCTCGGAGCCTTCTTCAAGTGAAGCAAGCCGCGCTCGAAGCGAACCTTTGGTCGCGTTTACCAGCGCGAGAAGATTTGAAGCACGACTATGAATCTAGAGACGACGACACTGACGAGGAGGGATCATGAGCCTTTGGTCCGCTTTCACTAATCTCTTTAGTAAAGAAACCGTTTCAGAAGAAACATACGCCAGCGAGGCCGGCGAGGCCAAAATCGCGCTCTCCGTCGAGCTCGCGCCGAATGCTATGTGGCGCAAGCTCGCACGTCGATGGCGGAAAGCGCTTCAGCGTTATCCGAATAGCTCCCGGATACTGAACAACCTCGGGGTCGCCTATGAGCAACGGCCTCTTCCGAGCTGCGGGTGAGAGTTATCGCAAAGCCCTCGAGCTCGCTCCTGACGACACCTACATCCGACGAAACTACGAGCTCTTCAAGAAAGGGGCCGAAGAAAGAACCCGATGAGTCGAGCGCGGCGGACTTCAAACGAGGCACCTCACGAAATGTCGTGCGACTCTCAGCATTTCGTCGAACACCGATCCGTCCGAACTACAAAAACGCCGCTTGCCCTACTGACACCCACGTTTGCGGATTGGCCTGGCCTTTGCAATGTGATTCGAAGAGAGCGACTTCAGCACGATGCTGCGGTCGCGAACGAAAGGAGAAGCATGATGCATTTGAAGAAAAACATCCTATCTGGCGTCGGACTCGTCGTGGCCATCGTCGCCTTCGCCTCCGCACAGATGTCGAGCAACGGGATGAGAGGCATGGACGATGACATGGCTCCGCTCGACGACGCGCGAATCGCACACATCGCGGTGACCGCCGACAACATCGATATCGCCTACGCTCATCTTGCGCTCGCATTTTCCGCGAATCCCGAGGTCCGACGTTTCGCCGAGACGATGATCTCCGATCACGGGGCCGTTAACGCGAAGGCCGCCGCCCTCGCGCAAAAGCTCGGCCTCGCACCACTGGACAACGAGGTCAGCCAGCAACTCATCGATCAAGCGAGCGCCAAGATGGACGAGATCAGCCAAAAACGCGGCGCCAACTTCGACCGCGCCTACGCTGCGAACGAGCTCGCCTATCACCAAGCGGTCAACGCCGCAGTGAGAGACACGTTGATTCCGAATACCAAGAACCCGGAGCTGAAGAAACTTCTCGAATCTGCAGTTCCAATCTTCCTCGCGCACGAGGAGCATGCCAGGCGGCTGAACAAAGCCGTCAACGGCGGATCCTGAGGCGCTTCACACCCCCTGAACCCCAAGCCGACAATGAGGCCTCCGCCTTCGGAGGCCTCATTCGAGCTCGAAAGGATTCGTCATCATGTCTGCAAAAGTTCTGGCACTTTTGTTCTTAGGTGCCGTTGCCGTGCTGGCTCAGGTCTATCCGCCGATCGCGCGTGTCAACCCGCCAGCTTCCGTGGAGATCGCGGCTCCCCCTGAGGTCCGGCGAATCTTCCGCGGTTCTTGCTACGACTGTCACTCCAACGAGACGCGATGGCCCTGGTACAGCTACGTGGCCCCAGGGTCATGGATGGTGGCTGGCGACGTCCACGATGCGCGCTCGCGGATGAATTTTTCACGATGGCCCCACGCCGTCTCTTCCGAGGTCGACTGCTACTTCAAACGCCGCATCATCGAGCGCATCGGCAAGGGTGAGATGCCGCCGCTCCGCTATCGACTTCTACACCCTTCGGCCACCGTGACGGATGAAGACGAGGCGTTGCTGCGGAATTGGACAACGGAGCAATGCGGCGAAGGAAGCTGACAACACCGGCCGGGTGTCGACTCGCTCAGCAACAGCCAGGAGCCTCGGAGCTTTCCTTCTCGAGGCGGCTCTCCGCCCAGGCGCGCCAGCTTTCCGATATCTGCGGCACCGCGACGATCTTCCCCGCTTCGTGTTGATCGCGAGTAAAAATCCGGAAAACGTCGCCAATCGTGACGTCGTGATCGGGGCGCGAGACGATCCGGATCGTATCGCCCGCCCCGAGATCGCCCTCTCGGACGATTCGCAGGTAGCTGCCGGGCCGCCCCGCCTTGGTGAACCGACGCGGGAAAGCCGGATCGTTCATACGGACCCCGAACCGCCAGCACGGAATCCGGGGCTCCGAGACTTCGACGATGACACCGCCAATCTCCCAGCGTTCGCCGACCAGTGAGCGGGTCACGTCGATCCCCTCGGTCGTGAGATTCTCGCCGAACTCACCGTTTTCCAGACGCCGGCCGAGCTCCTTTTCCCACCACCGGTAATCTTCGATCGCATAGGCGTAAATCGCCTTGTCGGGTCCGCCATGGGCGGCTCGATCCGCCTGCTCGTCTCCAACCAGGTTGACGCCGCGCGCGACGACGCGGCCCGGGACGGGTTGCTTCCATATAGCGCTCCTGGCAGGACGCCCGTTGTAATCGAACTCGCGGATCGTTCCGACGTTCACCGAGAGAACTCTTCCCCTGGCGTGTGACATCCTCATCCTCCGAGTTGGTCAGTATTCACTTTAACCCAGCAAAGCAGCCCGATCCGGTGAACGTATTCACAGAGGAGGGTTCAGCTTCTATCTCTCGGGGATGAGATGCCCCATCGACCAGCCGATGAGTCCGATGATCGACGTGATGATCGTGTTCACGACGAGTCCGAACGCCCGGATCCCCATGGCCTGAACGAGCGTAACCGGCTCGAACACGTTGAGCGCCGTGGGATGGTTGAAGTAAGTGTCCGCCCCCACCAGGTACGAGCCCACCGTGGCGAGGAAAATGAGAACCTGCGCGCTCAAAGCGATCGTGCCGCCCACAAGCATCCCCTGATACCACTTGTAGCTCCGAGCCCGCCGGGAGAACGCGCCGAAGAAGAGCGCCGCGAACCAGGAGAACGTCACCATGCTGAATACATGAGTCCCCTGGGCATAGGCGACGTCGAAGGCACCGAGGACCAGGCGCCCGATGAGGAACACGACGAGCCAGATGATGGCGAAGCGAACGAACCGAAAATACTCGGCCATGAACCCTCCTACGAAGTGGCGAAAGCTTATAGCGAACGTCAAACCCACCGCCACCCAGGATCTCTTGACTGCTGCGTCTCGAACCGCGCGGGGCCAGGGGTCCGAGCCCCCTCGAACAATTGCCTGGTTGAAAGACTCCCGCCGTCGCTCGTAGAATACGTAGAGGTTCGCGCGGCTTTTATCGTTCTATGCAGTCGCACTGCAACAGATCGCTCCCGCACCTTGTGAGTCATCCAGGACAGGCCAGCCTCTGGAGGCGAATTGCACGACACAGACAGTCAAGCCCGTTCGAAATACGCGACAACCGTCGCAGTCCATCTGCAATGTGCCGGCCGACAATCGACGGAACGATCGAGTAACTGACAGGCGGGGCAGAGCGCGAATGCAGGATCTCGCTATTCGGGATGCGGTCGCTGCGGACATGCCGGCGCTTTGCGCTGTGCGCCGCGCGCGCTCGCAGCACGAGGGCAAGATGGCGGAGGCGGCCGCCGCCACGGCGAGGTTCCTTGTCGCGGTAACGGACGGCCACATCGTCGCCTTCGCGAGCGTGTTCCTTCGGCACCCCGTGAAGGGGCCGCCGAAGTCGTACGTCCCCAAGTTGAGCGATTGCTTCGTTGCGCCCAGGTATCGGTCGCTCGGCATTGGTCGCGCTCTCGTGTCCGCGCGTGAACGAATCGCGCGCGCCGCAGGTTGCGAGCATCTGTACGTGAGCGTCGATCGGGTCGAGAACCCTCGATGGTTCGACTTCTTTCGACGGCGTGGGTACTGGCCCCTTCAACCGGAACCATATCGAAAGCGCGAGCTGCGATTCTCGGATGACGGCAAGACCGAAGAAGTGCTGGCCCGGCGCCAGGATCTGGTTGTCGATCTGTGTAGGATCGAGCCCGCCTAACAGACCGCGGCAGCCGAGGAGCGGCAGGTCGTTGGGCCCGCGAAGGATTCTCGTAATCGGATGTGCTAGCCTGGCTTGCCAGCAAACAGACGTTGCTGACAGACGGTGATCTTGGCCATGATGCGCGACACGCTAACGGGAGCGGGCCTGTGGGCTTGACCCAGGACGACATCGAAGCAATTCCGCACGGTCGTCGAGCAGGATGCTGACGCCGTGAGACGCGCCGACTGGGCAGCAGTGATGCGCCTGTTCGCCGTCGACGCCGTCCGCTTTCCTCCGCACCGATAGGCCGATAGAAAGGTGAGTGAGCGTGATGGTCGGCGAGATGATGCGGCTGGAGGAGCAGCTTCGGCGGGCGCTCGAGGGAGACGCCTGGCATGGCCCATCGGTACTCGAAGCCCTTGCAGGCGTGTCGGCTGAGCAAGCCAGCAGCCATCCAATCCCGGATGCACGCAGCATTTGGGAATTGGTCCTGCACATCGGCAGCGATTACGCTCTCGTTCTGCGCAGACTGGCGGGAGATGGGCGCCAGCTCACGCCGGAAGAGGATTGGCCTTCATGTCCGCCGGCGACGGCCGAAAACTGGCGGCAAGCTGTGGAAGCGCTCCGCGGGTTGAATCAGCAGCTCCGGGAAGCGGTGCGCAGATTTCCGGCAGAGCGGCTCGACGAGCCGCTCGTCCCCGAGGCCCCGTACACGGCTTACACTCAGTTCATCGGTGTGACACAGCACAACCTGTATCATGCAGGCCAGATATCACTCTTGAAGCGAGCGCTGGCCATCGCCTGATCATGCGGCTCATGCAGGGAGTGCCGAACAATGAGTTGGAGTGGAGGCGCTAGGACTTCGTAAGGGCATGAGATACTTGCACGGCTGTTGGGCATTCGTCGGCGCATTCGACGCGCCGCCGCGAACGTAACGTTAGGCTCTTAGGAGACAACCTATGCATTCCGATGCAATCACCGTTGACGGGTACATCGCCTCCTTCGATGGAGAGAAAAGCGACCTGCTCAAGAAGTTGCGGCAAGCAATCCTTGAGGTTGCACCTAATGCTGTCGAGTCCATGAAGCATCGGCTGCCTTTCTACGAGATTGGCCCAGACGCCTTCGCATTCGCCGTTCAGAAGCGCTATCTGAGCGTGTACATCAACAATGAAGATTTGATCACCAAGCACGCCGCACACATCGGCAAGCACAGTCGCGGCAAAAACTGCATCCGCTACTCCAAGCCGGAGCATGTAGATCTGCCCGGGCTCGCAGCGCTGATCCGCGCCGTGTATGGCAAGCGGGCCTGACAATTTCGGGCATCGAGCAGACGAGGCCCATTCGCCGAGCCACGGTGCGGCTCAATGAAACGAGCCGCCTCGGTCCGTGTCGTGCCGGCGTGATACTCTCGGAGCACCGTCCTCATGGCGAGTTCTGGCAGCGAGGCGTTGCGAATCGCGGAGCTTGCGACCGCGATAAGAGGGTCCTCCGTGAAGCGCTTCCGTGCAGTCCCGCACGGTTTCGAAAACTGGCGGCCGTCGCCAGGGGCGATGAGCATTGCCGACCTCGCTCAACATTTGGTCGACGCCGATGGCGGGAAGAATCCACCCGGGGTCCTCAGGAAATCCGCACAATCGTTACCAGCTTGGCCACGGCAGGATCCAGCCGGCGGATAATGCGAACTCTCCGTCGCGCAGGCCCCATGCCGTATCGACTCGTAGAGCTCGTTGATCTCCAATCAACTTCAGCCGAAAACCGGCTCCGATGTCCACATGGAAAGACGTAGCCTGATTCGGCAGCGGTTTCGTCGCCTTTCCCACGTCTGCGAAAAGCGCCACCCCGAATCGCAGGAATCGCGTCGTGGGAAACCAGGTCTGAGACTCGAGCCCTCCGTGCACTAGCGTTCGGCCAAAAGCTTCCCCCCGAACGACACCGTCCTGGAGAAGTGGATGGGCTCGCAGCAAGAGTGGGCGGGCGTGTCCCGTACCGGCGCCGGGCCACAGATCCAAAGGCGCACTCCTCGTTGCGACCTGCACACCGGCGCGCGCCACGAGCCCGCTATCCCTCACCGAGGACCGCCACGCGGAGCTAACCGACGCGACACCAAAGGCCTCTGACTTCGCCAGACCCATCCACCCGGCGGTGCCCACACGGAGCGCGGCTCGATCCGCGGCGAGCCTCTTTTCGAGCCCCCCTCCGACGAACGCGTAGCTCCCGCGGCCATTCCACCGATCCAGTCCGGTTTGAAAATCCCATCGAGAATCGGCAGTCCTCCAGTCCGAGATGCTGAGTTGGGCTTGTCGGCGCTCTTCGCGAACGACGGTACCGACCGCTTCGGAAGGAACACCCGTGCCGTACGATTGACGTTCCCAGAGGCCTTCCACCTGCCAGACTCCGGGAAGCTTCCATGGACGAGGAACTGCCAATGCGACGGACAATTTCGGACGGTCCTCCCACCAGCGCCAACTCCCGCTCCACAACTCCCCTCCTCCACTTGGGCTCGAGAGCTTCAGAGAAAGCTCCCGTTCGATTGCGGCATCCATCGCGGCGGCTGCGATCCCCGTACGACCCCCAAAAGCCAATGGGCGCTCGACGATGGACGCTTCCACCTCCGCCAAGCCACCGGTCAAAGGCTTGTAGCCGATGCGAGAGCTCGATTGGACGGGGAGGGACGAAAGTCGTCTCCGCGCCCGCTCGATCTTTTCAGACGTGAGCAACTCGCGTGGCGGCAAGTCGAGAGATTGGACAACGACTTCGTAGCGAGTGCGGGTCAGGCCATCGACGCGAACGAGGTCGATTCTGGGTTCGTCGAGCTGGTTCCAGGCGTCGAGTGCGCTGTCTGGGTCGTCCCGCAAGAACTCGCTTGCCGCAAGCGTCCGCCAGGCGTGACTGTCTGAAGCGTCGAGAGCCACCGCTTGTCGAGCGAGCTCCGCCGACTCGTCCCAGCGCGATTGGACGAAGCGAACACCGGCGAGCTCTCGCAAGGGAGCCGAGGAGTCCGGACACAACTCCAGGGAAGCTTCGAGAAGCTCCCCGGCATCGGTCACGCTGCCACCGCGGGCGATTCGTACGGCTTCCTCGACCATGCCCGAACAGGAAGGTGGAGGGGAATCGCGCGGCGGCGACTCCACCTGCTCACTCGCTTCCGTCCGGTGTTGCTCCTCGGGGGGCAGGATCAGGAGCGCCCAGAACTTCGTTGTTGCCCAAACGGTGTGAAACTCCTCGGCTCGAACGAGACGATACGGAGCGCGAGCGGGATCGTGGAAGATAAGGCGCCCGGGAAGCCAGCCGATGAGCACCACGTAATGGTAACGTTCCGGGCCGACCTCGACGAGCACGACCAACGGGCGGCCCCGAGCGAGCTGGCTCCGCGCCAGCTCTTCGTCACCTCGAAAAGCCATCGCCGACCATCCACGCTTCCGGATGGCGTCGGTCAAGGTCTCGGTCGGGATACCTCGCTTGCCCGGCTCCACGAGCCCGGCGAAATCCTCCGCATAGATTCCGCGTTCTCCCCAGTATCGCAGCACCATCGCCGCGGCCGCCCCGCCGCAGAGCTCCTCCGACTGCGATGTGTAGGGAACGTCCAGGAGCCAAGCAGGCTCTCGACGCGGGAGTTCGGTGCCGGATTCGTTGCTCCTGGGTCGAGCATTTGCTCCGTCGGCGAGAAAAGGCGACCCCAGCAGCACCCCCAGCACGACAGCGGGTGCCAACGCCATAAAGGCGACCTTCTGCTTATGTAGCGACGATGATGAGAATCAAGACCAACAGCGCGATGATGATGGTGGTCGTCGATATCGTAATCGACTCACCTCCAGAGAGGCCGGCCTCCGCGGCCCCCGCCATCGACGCGAGCTCGATGAGCTCTTCTCCCTCGAGGGTGTCCACCGCGGCCTCCGCGCGCTTCAGATCGAGGCCGATCTTCTCGGCCAACGCGCGCACCTGGGAGTCCTGCAACAATCGCAAGATCGCCTCACGTTGCGTTTCATCGTCACCAATATGTTCCGCGAGAGCTTCCTCCATTGCTTCTCGATCCACGACATGCGAATCCTGCGCGATCGCGGGCGTAACGGCCAGAACGACGCTAACGAACGAAGCCACGACTTTCGCCTGCCTGAGCATGGCCGCCTCCAGTCGGAAGGGATCTCTCCGAAAGGAAAGATCCGCTACCGCTTTAGATTTTTCTCTATGATCACAAAGTAGCACTCCGCCTCGAGGTCCGCAAACCGCTTGCGTCTGCCGTCGGGGCCACGTAAGCTACTTCTCATCACCTAAAGCTTGCATCGCTACCGCGTCGCGGGACGGCTGTTCTCGTCATGTGCGAAAGTCTCAACTCCAGGACGCTTGCCCGCGCTCACGGCTAGGACTGCTCATGAATGTAAGGACCCTGGGCCGGTACGAGATCCGCGGCGTGATCGGGCGAGGAAGCATGGGCGTCGTGTACCACGCACACGACCCCGTCATCGATCGACCGGTCGCCCTCAAGACCGTGGTCATCCCGGACTCGATCGCGGAATCGAGGAGGGAGGTCTTCTTGAAGCGCTTCTTTCAAGAGGCGCGGGCTGCGGGGAAGCTCCTACACCCCAATATCGTCGTCACCTATGACGCCGCAACCGACGAGTCCAACGGCATCCCCTTCATCGCGATGGAATTCATCGAAGGCGAGTCACTGAGCCAGCACCTCAAACGCAAGAACCGGGAAGATTGGAAGAAAGTCGTGGCATGGGGCGTGGCGCTTGCTCGCGCGCTCCACCATGCCCACCAGGAAAGAATCGTGCACCGGGATATCAAGCCCGGGAACGTCCTGATCACCCGGCGTGGGGTTCCCAAGATCGCTGACTTCGGTATTGCGAAACTGCCCGCGGCGAACCTCACGGGGACGGGCATCGTCGTAGGAACACCCTATTTCATGTCACCCGAGCAGCTCCGCGGGAAAGAGCTCGATGGCCGAAGCGACCTCTTCTCGCTCGGAGCACTTCTCTATAACCTCGTCGCGGGACAGCGCCCTTTCGAGGGCAAGGAGCTCGCCGCCATCGCCAGCCAGGTTCTCCTCGAGAACCCTCGGCCCCTGTCGGAGATCGTTTCCGATGTTCCGCCGGCGCTCGACGGAGTACTGGCTCGGGCTCTCGCGAAATCGCCGGGTGATCGCTATGCATCCGGTGAAGAGCTCGCCCAGGACCTGCTCGCGGTGAAACAGGAAAACCCCTCGCGAGAAACCCTGGCGCCGGCGGAGCGAGCTCGAGCCTCGGCCGTTTTGCCGCCGCAGCCGTCAGCGGTTCCACCCGCTCCGGAGCGGAGGAACGCAACAAGCCCTACCGTCCGATCCCAACGAGCCTTCGCTCCCTTCGGGGCTGGGCTCGGACGTTTCCGGCGTTTCCGCACACGCTTCGTGGTGGCAGGCATCCTGGCGTGCCTCCTGGCAATGGCCCTCTTCTATCGCGATGAAATCGCTCAACGTAAACTCTTCTTCGACGCGAGAACCGCCGTGAAAAACGGAGAGCTCGTGCTCGGCGAGCAGAGACTCGAAGAGCTTCTCGAGAGAAACCCCCAGTTCGACGAGGCTTCGAGCCTTCTCCTGGCCGTGAGCGGAAAGCTCGTCCTACCGGCGTTGCCTCTCGAGCTCACGGTAAAACACGATCATTCTCTCGGTTCATGCACCGGCAAGCTGACTCTCCACGAATCGAGCATCGAATACTGGTCGAGAAAGCACGGGCTTTTGCAATGGCGCTTCGAGTACCTGCAAAGCATCAGCAGACGCGGCTCGCGGGGAATCACCGTGCAGACGTACGAAGATGACGTGCTCGGCCTCGTCAGCGACAAGAACTACAACTTTTCCGTTCTCGGCGACCCGCCGGACGACGCACTCTGGAAGCGTTACGAGAGACTCTTTCAGAACGGACAAAGAACGGAACGCGAGAGATCTCCTGCGCCGCAATGAGCTCCGTTCGCCAGGCGAGCGACGAGATGCCTCCCGACCTGCTCCTGTCCGGCGCCGAGCGTCCCGTTGATAATGATGATCAAGCGGAGCGCTCGAGCTGCGGCGTCTCGGTCAGACGATAAGCGTCTCCAATCGTTCCATCGGGAAAGAGGTTCAAGCTCCGGCACTCGGTCTTGTCGAAATCCCAGTAGGTCACTTCCATCCCACGGTAGTCCATCACCGGGTTGCCTTTGAACCGGCCCACGACGGGAAGATCGCGGAGTACATCCCACTCCCGCGTTTCACCGAAGAGCTTTCGCACCACGAGCCGCCGAACACCGATGCGGTGGCATCTCTTCACGAACCCGTCTAGTTCGGCGACGTTGGGCTCGTCGATAACGCACGAGACCTTGACCGGGATGGTTGCCTCGCGAAGGATGGCGGACAGATCGGGCACGCGTCGGGAGCCCATCATCTTCTCGTAGGTGTCCGGTTCGAAAGAAGGAAAGGAGATGCAGCCGCGATCGTATCGATTGAAGACGGTCATCTTCCGGAGCGACAAGACACCGTTCGTGTGAATCGAGTACCGCGTTCGGGGGTCAAGTCTTGCCCTCAGGTGGTCGAGCAGGAGCGCCTCGTGGCGGTAGAGGTGCGGGTCGCTCACGGTGCCGGTGAAAACGATCTCCCGAACATTCTCCGCCCGTACGCGTTCGATGAAGCCGTCGAGATTCTCGAGAGGCCAGAGGCTCAGATTGTCGACGTTCACTCGATCCGGAAGCGCTTTACCGATGCACCAGGGGCAGGCGCGGTTGCACCGACCGGCGAAGAGGATGTTCGCGAAGTCATACATGAACGAGCTCCTCATCGGCGGTCCTCGCCGCCTGGCGCCGGTGGCGCGTCATGTCCTGGGCCCGCTCCGGGTCGCGCTCGAGGAGATAGCGCTGGATCGAAGGCGCATAGAAGAGCGCATGCACGCCGTTCTTGTGCTCGACCCCGCGCGATGTGAGACCCAGCACCGCTCCCCGGACCTCCATGAGCCCTTCCCGAAGCAGAAAGGCCACGGCCTCGGGATAAGCCGTGTCGAGGCTCACCCCGAACTTCGCCGCGAACGCCGCCAGATGAATCTCTCCGAAGTAGAAGCTGACCGAACACATCTTCCCCATCATCTGCACGGCGGGAAGATCGTACAGATCCTGGATGGGAAGGCGCCCCTCCCGCGCGCTCTTCAAGTAGGGAGCGAGGTTCTTCCCCGCGGCGCCGTCGTTGTAGGAGATGGTCGTATGGGTGAACGACTGCGCCCCCAGCCCGAGGCCGAGATACGGCATGCCCTCGATCACCCGGCGGGCGAGGTAAGAGCTCGTCCCGACATCTGCCGGGATGCGGCTGTAGGTCGTCTTGCCCGGGCTCGCCCGATAGCCCGCATCCGCCAGCACCTCCTTGGCGAGCGCCGCCATCGGACGGACGTCGTCGAGCGTCACGTGTGCCGCCTGGTGCGAGATACGGGTGAGCTTGTAGCGCATGCGATAGAGCGTGATGTACTCGGGTCCGAGCCCGATGGCGTGCTCGAGCGTCGCTCGCCAGCTGTCGAGGCTCTGGCCCGAGAAGCCGTACATGAGATCCAGATTCAGCCGCTCGAATCCCGCGGCCCGCACGTTGGAGACGGCGCGGCGATGCACCCCGACGCCGTTCTCTTCGCGGTTCAGCACCCGCAGCAGGTCCGGCTCGATCACCTGGATGCCCATGCTGATTCGGTCGATGCCCGAGCGGCGGTACGCCGTGAGCTTGTCGGGATCCGAGGCCGCGATCTTGGGAGTCGTCTCGATGCTGATGTCCGAGCCGGGCGCGAACCGAAAGCAGGCGCGCACCGAGCTTAGAATGCGAGCGATCGCTTCTGCTGGCAAGAACGAGGGCGTGCCCCCTCCGATGTCGAGCCCGTGGAGCAGCCGGCCTTCGGTGCCGATGACGTCTTCATAAAGCTCCAGCTCTCCGAGGAGCGCCGCGACATAGTCTTCCGCACCCCCATGCTCCGAGCGCCGCGTCACCGTATACTCGCAAAACGAGCAGCGGGTCTCGCAAAAGGGAACGTGAACGTACAGGCCCAGGTCTCGGATGCCCTGCCAGGCGCGAACCACCGTGGACGCGACCCCCACGCGGGGTACTCGATACGGACGCCAGGTGCGCTCGTGAGCGATGGGATAGGCCGTGTTCGCGATGTGGTGGTTGCGGAGGCCCGCCTCGAAGATCGCCCGGGGATCGAAGCGGCCTCGATCCTCCTCGGAAGGATCCCTCCATTCCCTCACGCCGGCCATGACGCCACGCCTCCCGATAGATACCCCGCCGATTTCAGCCCCGACCCTCGAGCGATACGCGCCGCGAGATAGCCCTTCCGGCCCGTTCCGCAGAGGAAGACCACCGGGCGCGACCGAGCGAGCGACCGCACCTCGCTCATGCGTTCGCGAAGCTTCTCGAGGGGGATGCGCCGTTGCGCGCGAATCGGACCGCCCCGTCCTTTCTCTGCGGTGGATCCCACATCGATGACGACCGGCTTCTCCTTCTCGATCTCCGCGGGCGTCCAGGCGCGGGCCGTGCGCTCCCGGCTCCACGCCGCCACCTGGCCGGAGACGTTGGTCACGTCGCGGGCCATTGCGTAAGGCGCGGCATAGGCGAGGTCCAGCCCCGCGAGCGCCTCGACGTCGAGCTTGCCGAGAATCGCGGTCGCGAGCACGTCGATGCGTTTGTCCGTTCCGGCACCACCGAACGCCTCGGCGCCGACGATCCTTCCCGAGCCCGGCTTGTAGAAGATCTCCATCGTGATTTCGTTCGCTCCGGGAAAGTAAGGATCTCGGTCGAAACCGTGCACCCGGGTGACCGCCGTCTTTTTCCCGTTCGCCGTCCAGCCCGTGCGTCCCACCGTGAGCTCGCCGATGCGAAGGATGGCGGTCCCGAGCACCGGCGCCATCTTCTGGTCGTGGCCCGCGGCGTTGGCGCCGGCTACTTGCCCGCTGCGATCCGCCACGCTCGCCTGCGGGAGCCAGACCCTCTTGCCCGTCACCGCATGCTTCGAGCTCACGCAGACCCCGCAGGCGAACACGTCCTGAAGGCTCGTTGCCATGCGGCGGTTCACCTTCACCGAGCCGTCGCGAAGAAGTCGCGCGCCGGCCTTTCTCAGAAGCTCGGTGCGCGGCTCGACGCCCGTGCAAACGACCACCAGATCCGCCGGCACCGATCCCTGCCCATTGAAAAGAAGCTCGGTCACGCGTCGATTTTCTGTCGAGACACGCGTAACTGGCTGGCCCTCGACGACCGACGCGCCCTGCGCGTTCAACACCTCGCGCACGCGCGCGCTCGTTGCCGGCGAATAGCTCCCCAGGATCCGCTCACTCTTTTCGACGACCGTCACCTGGCATCCCCGTCTGAGGAAGCCATCCGCCGCCTCGAGCCCGAAGTAGCCGCCACCGAGGATCACGACGCGATTCGTGCCTCGTTTCAAAATCCGAAGAATCCCTTCGAGATCGGAGAGGCGACGAAACCGGAAGACGTTCGTCGCACCCTCGAGTCCCTCGATCGCCGGAACGGGCGAGCGAACCCCCGTCGCCACCACCAGCCGGTCGTAGCGCAGCGGGCCGTCGTCGAGTTCGAGCTCGTGGGCTTTCGCATCGATGCTTCGGACTTCGACGCCGGTCCGCACGTCGACGTTATAGACGTCACGAAAGAAACGAACGTTCTCGCGGTTCAGCGCGCCAGGACCTTCGATCTCGCCCGAAAGAAGATGGGCGAGCCCTCCGATCCCGTAGCTCACCTCTGGCCCACGCTCGAGAAGGAGGACCTCGGCGCCCTCGTCGAGCTCCCGAGCCCGAGCGGCTGCCACCGCCCCGCTGAAGGCACCACCCACGACGACGATACGTCTTCGAGCCATTAGATCACTCCTTTCACACCACGCCGCGATACGACGAGGCCGTAGAGCGTGAGGGCAACGAGAAAGGACAGCATAGTCAGCGTCGCGCCGGCGTACCACTCCGACCAGTCGTCGGTGATCGGCGTCGAGCGCAGCGCGAAGTCCACCATTCCGGCGACGACGATAGCGAGAAAGCCGAAGCGAACCATCGTCCCGATCGCGATGGCGATTGCGAGCAGAGTCTGCAACCAGCTGAGGAATTCCCCGGCCTGAGCCGCCACGAGAATCGCGACCACGGCGAGCGTCAGACCCGCCGCCGCCCAGGTTCTCCCGACGAAGAAGCGGCTCACGACGAAAAGGAACAAGAACAAGACCGTGTTGTTCACCGCGAAAGTCGTCCAGGTGAGAATCGCGGAGGCAACGTAGCGTGAGCCGAGCAGGACGCCTGGACTCGGAAGCTCTGGAGGAGTCCGGGGCTGACCCATGGTCGTCGCCAGCGTGTCAGCGAGCGGAACGGTGGCGGCCATCGCAACGCCGGCGAGGACGCCGATGAGCACGTCTCTCCCGACGAGCGGATCGCGCCCTTGGCCCCCGAGCAGTCGGTTCCAGGCGATAAGCCCGTGAGGCCAGATGCGCCGGGCGAAGGGCTCCAGTGCGAGATAGAAGACCCAGAAGACCACGGCCGCGAACGTCGCTTCCAGCAGCACCTCGAGCCAGCGGTTGAGCTCCCGCGTTGGATCGGCGTAGTGCTCGAGGCCGAGAACGAGTCCCGCGGCGTTGACCGCGAACATCGCCGCCGCGAGCCGGGCGGCCCCTCTCCGATCGGCACGGCCGCCCTTCCAGTGCCGTCGCGCGAGCAGGGTGACCCCCACGAGGACCGCTAACCCGATGCCCGTCGCGGCAAAGGATAGAAGTCGAGAGAGCGCCGTGTTCTCCTCGTCGGCGCTCGATTTCGTCGCCGTGAAGCTCGCGGCGTCGTCCACGCGAAAGTACACGGGAGCGCCCGCAAGGGAGCCGGCCTCCACCCGCGTGGAGGAATCCGGTCCCTTCCACGAAAACCTCTGCTCCGCGAATACGGGTGGAATCCAATCCGGCTCCGCGGGGACGAAGCTCTCGGAGTCGAGCTCCGCGGCTTCGAAGAGCACGCTCCAGTCGGTGGCCGCAAGCACCGATGGGCCCGGAACCCTTACGAGCTCGACCAGCCGGCCGGCCGGGTCCAGCTCGATCCGCGCCATGCCCGACTCGTTCATCGGAGGATCGCGCACGCTCACCCGATCGTTGAGGCCGAACGTCTCGAGAGGCGTGGAACTTCCACGGAACCAGAACCGGAGCACGGGAGGCGCGTCGTCGGTGCGGAATCCGAAGCCCGTGTGGGGAAACGCCTCGATTCCGAGCTTCGCGACCAGCGTTTCGGCGCGATCGACGAGCACGGCCGGCGGTTTGAGCTCGGGGAGCTCGGCGAGAAGGAGGCGCGGCGCTCGTAGCGCGACGAAGCCCATCAGTCCAAGGGCGATGGCGCCGACGCCGGCAAAGGCTTTCGGCGCCGGGATGGCACGACGCTCGCCTGCCGCGGCGACGAGCTCGGGCGACGGGGTCTTTCCCGCCGCCAGCGCGTCGGCGAGCGGATCGGCGCCGGGAAGCATCGCTGCGAGCTCGAGCGCCGAGGCGGGTCGATCCTCGGGGCGCGGCTCGAGGCATCGCAACACCGCCCGCTCCGTCTCAACCGCGATCGCACGCGACGACGACGGAAGCTTCACCGCGGAGAGCTCACGAGGCGACGAGGGCTCCTCGAAAGCGCGCCTCCCGGTGAATACTTCATAGAGAATGAGCCCGAGCGAATAGAGGTCGGTGCGCGCGGAAACGTCGTCGCCCCGTATTTGCTCGGGCGCCTGGTAGGCGGGTGTCCCCGACCGAAGGTCCTCGATCTCGCCTATCACCCCCGCGAGCCCGAAGTCCATGATCCGTACCTGCCCGCTTCCGTCGATCATCACGTTCGCCGGCTTCAAGTCGCGGTGGACGATACCTTCCTCGTGGGCGGCCGCGAGACCGGCGGCGAGCTGACGGGCGACCTCGAGTCCCTTCTCCTCCGGAAGGTGCCCGATGCGCCGGAGCAGAGACGCGAGGTCCTCTCCATCGACGTACTCCATTGAGAGAAACGGTCGGCCTTCGACCTCTCCAATGTCGTACATCCGGCACGCGTTCTTGTGGGTGACGCGCCGAGCCACCCGCACTTCGTTGTGGAACAACGCGAGCCGCATCGGGTCCCGCGCGAGAGCCGCGGGCAGGAACTTGAGGGCCACCTCCTGATCGAGCGTCAGGTCATGAACGAGATACACCTCGCCCATTCCGCCCCGTCCGAGGAGACGAACGATGCGATAGCGCCCCGCCACGACGCTTCCCGAAGCCAGCGCGGCGGGCTCTCGAAGAGAGGATGAAAAAGAAGACCCGGGCGATGCGGCCGTTCCGCTCGAGCTCGTGCGCGCAGACGTCTCTTCTTCGCTCGCCCCGGGCCCTTTCACTTCCGCGTGTTTCTTAGTTCGACGTCGGCGCCGCCGGCATGTTCGAGAGATCGGGACGAAGCTGGCCGATCTTCGTCTCGAAACGCCGCGTCAAAGCGAGCGTCTTCATATTGAGGTCCTGTCCCTCTTTGCCCAAGGTCTCGAGAATCTTCGCATTCTGGGTCTCGAGATCCGCAGGGCTCGTTCCCTCCGTCGTAACCACGACGAGCGGCAGGTCGTCGCCAATGAGAACCTGAAAGACAGTGAATCCATCGTTCACGTTGTGCTTCGCGAAGAGCGCGGCCCATTCCTTCGAGATCGCCTCGACTTTAGACTCCGCCTCGGGTTTGATGTAGTAGAACTCGTAGCGGATGAACTTGACTTCTTCCGGCTGAAGCCGAGGAGTTTTGGGCATATAAGAAAGATCGGGGCGCCTCATCGCGACGATCTCGGACGTGTGATCGATGTTGGGCGAACCCTTCATCATGAGGGCATCGAACTTCTCTTTCCCCATCTTCTCGGACATGTGTCCGAAAAACGCGTTCAGCTTGTCGATGTCGGCGAAGCTCTTAATGGGAAGGACATAGTAGTAATCGAACTCCGCCGTGGCGACCGCCATGTAGTTGAACTGATGCTCCGCGTCGGAGTGAGCCTTGACCGCGGCGAGAAAGTCGCGGGTCGCCGCCTCGTGTTCCATGATTTTCGACGGATGCACGACTTCGTGATGCACGTACAACATCTCCGGCGCCGAGCTCATCTGCGCCGGCGCAAGCGATGCGAGAAACGCAAAACCGGTAAGCACGGAAAAAAGAACCAAGAATCGTTTCATGGTCAGACCTTTCTGGGACTTATCCCTTCAAGAAAAACACTCGGTGACGTTCGTGGGAAGCATGAAAGAATACTCGAACTTTCGCGATCCGTCAACCGTGCTCCCGCGGTGGGTCGCGCGCTATCGAAGTGATGGAGTAATCGGCGGTCCTACCTGTCGCACGCCCTCCTTTTGCGAGGCGAACAATCCCTCTCCGAGCCTTCGAGCCTTCGAAAGTCCGGAGACGAAGCCATGTTCGTTCGGAGACGTCGCAAAAAAAAATAAAGAACATTTGACAGATTTGCGCAACAAAATTTAAGAAGGGTGCGGTTCGGGCTCACAATACCTCTCTGATGCGCCTCCTCCCCCAGTGAGGTCTCTCTCACCGAGTTTCCTCCGTTTCAATCGTTTCTCAATCCCGACGCCTCACCATGTCCAACGACG
>DASPGQ010000574.1 GCA_035620555.1 Vicinamibacteria bacterium | reverse complement strand
GCGGCAAAACGAGCCGGTGATCGGCGCGTCGAGCGTCAACGCGGAGCACCTGCTAGCGGCCGCCAACGACTACCGCACCATAGACGTCGCCGACGATTTCGGCCTGGGGGAGACGAACGAGGGATTCTTCCAGTCGCTGGTCGCTTCTGTCTCTCACACTTTCGCGAAATGGTTGGGCATTCCCAGCGGGGGAAAGGGGCTCGGCTCACCCGCGGCCGTTCCGGATGCCTGGATCGGTGTATACCGCTCATGCAACCGGGGGCAGACCTGGGTTGGCAGCCTCGTGCCCGGCTCTCCCAACGACGTATCTCCCGCGTCGCTTGCCTCGCCCCTGCGCGGCCTGGAGACGGCGAGCGATCCGTGGCTCGTACCGGCCCACGACGGCTTGATGTATCTGGGGGGGCTCGCTTTCACACGAGAGGGCCTCAGCAAGATCTTCGTGGCGCGATACACCGACCGCAACAACCTCGAGGGCGGGAACTGCTTCGTTTATGACTTCACGACCGTCGTCGCCGAGGGAGCGAAAAAAGCATCTTCCAGGTTCGTGGACAAGCCCGCGATGGCGGTCGACGTCCCTCGGGGAGGTGCCGCTTTCGGTAGTGTCTATATAGCCTACGCCGAGTTCCAGAGAAACATGACCCGCGCGAGCATCCAGTTCGCATTCTCGACGGACGGAGGCCGGAGCTTCTCCTCGCCCAAGAAACTCAGCGATGGGCTCATGTTGAGCCAGGGGGTGGCCCTTGCGGTGAACCCGACCGACGGTACCGTCTACGTCGTCTGGCGGGATTTCCTCACCAACCAGATCTACTTCACCAGCTCGCAGAGCTTTGCCCCTGCGATGGCGACGACGATCCCGTCCGGTCGAAAAAGAGATGAGGGTGGCAGTGGCTCGCGACCCATGTTCGCAAAGCCCCGACCCATCACGCCGGGCCCCATCCAGGCGTTCGATCAACCAACGGATTTCGATCAGTTCAGGACGAACGGCTTTCCGAGCATCGCCGCCGATGGAAACACAATCATGGTCGTCTGGCAGGAGCTCGTGAATTCCGTCGGTGTCCCCGATCCGTTGGGAAGCCCACGTATCGTCTTGTCGTTGTCTCGAGACCGGGGACGAACGTGGACCGCTCAGCGGGCCACCGACATCGCGCCGCGCATCGAAGAGGAGTTCCAACCGGGCCTCGGCGACATCATCGAGCGACCAGCAGGACCGCAGGTCATGCCCACCATCTCGCATAGCGCGGGACAATGGATGCTCTCTTATTATGAGTCTCGAGATCCGAACCTCGGGCTCGACGGATACCTGAGCGGCGTCGAAAGGCAGCTGGACGTGCGCGCGGTGCTCCTGGATCGGGAAACGGGTCAGCCGATCGGGTCCTCGGTTCAAGTCTCTCAGTACTCTGTCGCCCCGGGTGTGGAGCCTAGGATTCTGGAGATCAACGAGGGATATCCGGCGGTTCATCGCGCCAATCTGACGATGTTCCGCGCGGGAACCGTTCCGTTCGATGGCGATTACATATCCCTTACGCCGGCCGTTCCGCTCGTCAAGACGAATCAAACCTGGGCGTCGCCGATTTCACCGGAAGACGTCCCCGGCCAGTCCTTCCACGAGATTCATACCGACAATCGCAACGTCGTCTTTCCTGGGGGCGATATTCTCGGCAGTTGGGACCAGTACACGTCTCCGGGCTCGGGAGCGCTCTCCTGTCTCAACCCGGGCTCGCGAAACCAGGACATCTACACCAGCGAGATCACGGCCGACATCATCGCTTCGAGCCCCAGCATCTTCAAGCCGTTGCTCCAGCCGGATGGCACGCCGATGCCGCGAACTTTCGTTGTCTACGTGGAGAACCGGACAGCGGAGTCCCGCCTCGTCAACCTGGAAGCCTTTGGCAACGAGCCCGGCACCCTCGTCTCCTTCGATCAGGAGGACGACGGCATGTCTTCCCTCGCGGACGACTTCGAGATCCTGCCCTTCTCGACCATGACTCGAACCGTTTACGTGAGGTCCGTCGTGATCGATGGCTCGGCTCGCGTGGACGTGCGCGACGCGTTCTCGCAGGAGCTTCTCGCCCGCGTGGTCTTGAACAAAGCGCCCTCCGCCTTCGCCCTTGCGAACAGCGGCATCGCGAGCAGCGAGTTTCACGCGCCCCGGCTATCGAACCCGAGGCTCTCGAATCTGGGCCCGAGCAACCCGAGGCTCTCGAATCTGTCGGTTTCATCTCCTCGGCTCTCCAATCCGCGCCTTTCCAACGAAGCTCTCCCCGACAGCGCGCTTGCGACCACGCAGACCAGCGTCACCGTCACCAACGAGGGCAACACCACGAGCGTCTTCAGCCTCCTTACGGCGCTTCCCAACGCCGACGAGCTGCTCGCAAGCGGCAAGTACGCTTTTCAGGTCATCGTCCAGAGAACAGCCTCGGCGCCGGGAGTCGGGATGCTCGATCCGACGTGCTCGCCAGTCGTTGTGCTTCAGGACGAGGTCATCTCGAGTGTGGCCGATCCTCGCCTTTCGAACACGGGCGACCCCAATCCCCGACTTTCGAATCCGCGACTGAGCAACACCACGTTCTATCTCGAGCCGGCCGAAGGTGCTTCGGGCCCGGTTGCGGATCCGGGAAACGAGGACCAGCACG
>DASPGQ010000573.1 GCA_035620555.1 Vicinamibacteria bacterium | reverse complement strand
GCACGCACGGACGGTCGATCTGGATCCTCGACAACATCGCCCCGCTGCGCGAGCTCGTCCGTCTCGTGGGCGGTCCTCATTTGTTCCGTCCACCGCGGACGACGCGCGTCCGGTGGAACCTGTTTCTCGATACGCCGCTTCCCCCCGACGAGCCCACGGGCGAGAACCCGCCCGACGGCGCCATTTTCGATTATCACCTGCCCGCAAATGCATCCATGGTCACCTTGGAAGTCATCGATGGCGGCAACGTCGTTCGCAAGTACTCGAGCGACGACGTTTCCGAATCCATCGACCCGACCTCGCTCCGCCACCCGACCTACTGGATCCGCTCCCCCCAGAGTCTATCGACCGAGCCGGGTCATCACCGGTTCGTCTGGGATCTGCGATACGAGCCGCCGCGGGGAGCCGAGCGAAGCTTCTCGATCTCTGCCGTCCATGAGCGCACTCCCTCGAGCCCGCAGGGTCCCTTCGTCCCTCCGGGAACCTACGACATCCGTCTTACCGTCGATGGGTCCGTTCTCGAAAGTACCCTCGAGGTTCGCCTCGATCCTCGGGTCGAGATGACGCCCGACGACGTTCGACTCCAGACCGAGAGCTCCCTTGCCTGCTACGACGGCTATCTCGAGCTCCAGACGATCCGCGAGGCGATCGACGCTCGGGTGGAAACGCTCGACGGCGCCCGTCGCGACGCCTGGATGGCACTACGCGGCCGAGGCGCTCCCAGCGAGCCCGATACCCTCTACGGCAGCATCTATGAGTCACCGCCTGCGGAAGAGACGGTGGTCGGACTGCAACAGAAGTTCCTCTACCTGTTGAAGCTGCTGCAAGACGCCGATGCCCGCCCCACCTCTCAAGCGCTGGACGCGGTCGAAAGACTAAGGGCCCGATCCCGGCTCCTCGGCGATCGCTGGGTTAGGCTGAAGAGCTCGAATTGAACGAATTCACGGGAAATCTCGCGCGTGTGAGAGGATGAGCGGCATGTCGAGTCCGGCGTCGGTGCTTCGGAGTCTTCTGCAAGAGCCGGGGCTTCTCTCCTTTCCCTGCTGCTACGACGCGCTTTCGGCGCGACTCATCGAGCGCGCGGGTTTCCCACTTTCCTTCATGAGCGGGTTCGGCGTGTCGGCGGTCCGGCTCGGTCTTCCCGATACCGGTCTCGTCTCTTACGCGGAGATGCTCTCCCAGGGAAGAGATCTCTGCGCGGCGGTATCGATCCCGATCATCGGAGATGGAGATACAGGGTACGGGAACGCGGTGAACGTCAAGAGGACAGTCCGTGGCTACGCGCGCGCCGGCTTCGCCGCCGTCATGATCGAAGATCAAGTCTGGCCGAAGCGCTGCGGGCACACTCGCGGGAAGAGCGTGGTCTCCCGGGAAGAGGCCGTGAGTCGCGTTCGAGCGGCGGTGGACGCGCGCGATGAAGGCGCGGACATCCTCATCATGGCCCGTACCGACGCCCGGGCAACCGAGGGCCTGGAAGAGGCTCTGTGCCGCGCCGAGGCCTTTTCCCAGGCCGGGGCGGACATGCTTTTCGTGGAAGCGCCGACGTCACGAGAGGAGATGCGAGCCGTTTGCCGCCGCGTGCCCGGCCACCACCTCGCCAACATGCTCGAAGACGGTGTGACGCCCATCTGCCCGGAGAAGGAGCTCGAAGACATGGGCTACAAGCTCGTGGCTCACCCCTTCGCTCTGCTGGGGGCGAGCCTCATCGCGATGAAGCGCGCTCTAGAAGCTCTCCGCCACGGCCGAGCGCCTGCCGAACGCATCTCGTTCGAGGAGCTCAAGGAGCTCGTCGGCTTCGAGGAATATTACCGCGAGGAGAAACGGTACACGGTGTCGCGGGAGTGAGAGGTCACCGCGATCTCGTAATAGGACAGGGCGTTCCGATCATCGGCGCACCGTCGCTGAGAATACTCGCTATTTTCGTCCGTGGCCACCCCTTAGCCCGTTATGCCAATCGTGACGAGAATTTTGTTCGTGTTTTGCGTGGCCAGCGGAGCCGCCATTTGATTCTGACATCTGACTCACGAGCTTGTCGGGACGACAAGAGACGAGACACGAATCGAGGCGGTGGGAATGGTCTCACCACGGGACGGCGTGTACGCGGACAGTGTCAGGAAGTCACTCACCGGCGGACGCTGCAGGATCGAGAGAATCAGCTCCCGCGACTCGCTCGATAGTCGAGCGAGACCGGTTAGGGGAAAGCTCCGAGGACCCAGGGCGGTCTTCTCGGTGAGAGTGGAGTACTCGAGGAAGGTCAATCCCACGGCGCATTGCTCGCTCTTATTGATGCGCAAAAGGATGTGCTCGCTCAGTTCGAACCCGGTTGCTGGCTCGCCTGGGGCAAAGGAAACGTAGAGTGAATCACTCGATTCATCGTAGTGGATCGTCGCCTCGCTCATCGCTCTGCCTGTGTCTATGTTACTTCCTTCTGATAGGCGGTCACAACGAAGTTGTTGGGGACGGACTTAGCACCTTCGCTCACTATCGACTTGAACAGCACGACGGCCACGATGTGAGTGTTGTGTTCGGGAAGATCGTCGAACTCCTTTACGTATCGATACTTCTCTGGATTTAGCGAATCCTGTTGCCGGTCTCCAGCGCGGACCGTCTCCCGGAGCTCGTCCTCGAACTGGGCCATCTCCGGGTGTCCCCACGATTCCGTGATATGTCGCCACCTTTCATCGGTGAGGTAGACATCGTTACCGTAGCGGTCGCGAGCCGTCCATCGTATTCCGCCACCCGCCACCCAGGCATCGTACGTTCATCGAAGCCAGGAGTTCAATGCGATGACGGCACGACGACTTGGGAGCCCGAGGTTGACGCTCGGGTGAGCCCAGAACCAACCTCGTGCCAGCGCCTGGTACAATTGGCGCTCATGAAAGCCCAACTGTTTCCCGCTTCGGTGCTCTTTCTCGCCTCAATGGCTCACGCCCAGACGGGCGACCGGCCGGCAGAAGGCGCCAAGCTCGGTCGCTCTCCCGTTCTCGCGACGCGCGGCATGGTAGCGGCGAGCCAGCCTCTCGCGGCCACGGCGGGCTTGCGCGTTCTTCAGGAGGGAGGAAACGCCATCGACGCCGCGATCGCGACCGCCGCGGTGCTGAACGTGGTCGAGCCGATGATGTGCGGCATCGGGGGCGACCTCTTCGCCCTCGTGTACCACGCGGAGTCGGGCAAGCTCTATGGGCTGAACGCCACGGGACGAGGGGGCTCGCTCTCCTCTCCGGAAAAAATGCGCGAGATGGGCTACGAGCGAATGCCGGGCTCGGGCATCACTGCGGTCACCGTCCCCGGAGCTCTTCACGGATGGGAAGAGCTCCGCTCGCGTTTCGGCACTCGGCCGCTCGGTGAGCTTCTCGAGCCCGCGATTTATTACGCCGAGAACGGATTCCCCGTCTCCCAGATCATCGCGACCGACTGGCACGACGCCGAGGACAAACTGTCCCGCCAGGATGCAGCCGCGAAGACCTACCTCATCGACGGCCGGGCGCCGCGTCATGGAGAGATCTTCCGCTCGCCCGACCTCGCGAGAACGTTTCGTATCATCGCCCGAGACGGCGTCGAGGTTTTCTATCGAGGAGAGATCGCCAGCGCCATCGCCGACTTCATTCAGAAAGAAGGGGGCTTCGTAACCCTCGAGGATCTCGCGAGCCACCATTCCGATTGGGTCGAGCCCATATCGACTACGTACAAGGACGTCACCGTCTATACGATTCCACCGAACTCCCAGGGCTTCGTCGCGCTCGAGATGCTGAACCTGCTCGAGGACCTCGACGTGGGCTCTCTCGAACATAACTCCGCCGAGTATCTACACCTGCTCATCGAGGCGAAGAAGCTCGCGTTCGCCGATCGCGACGCGTATCTGGCCGATCCGACGAAGGCCAAAATGCCTCTCGACCAGCTCATCTCGAAGCCCTACGCGGCCAAGAGGCGCGCCCTCATCGATCGCGACCATGCCGCCGATGAAGTGGCTCCCGGCACCGTCGAGGTCACCGATACCGTGTATCTCACCGTCGTGGACGAAGCGCGGAACGCGGTGTCCCTCATCTACAGCCTCTTCTCATCGTTCGGTTCGGGTCTCGTCGTTCCCGAGACCGGAATCATGCTTCACAACCGGGGCACCGGCTTCTCGCTCGAGCCGGGCCACCCCAACGTGCTCGCTCCCGGAAAACGCCCGCTCCATACGAACATGCCGGGGATGGCGTTCAAGAACGGGAGACCCTGGCTCAGCTACGGAGTCATGGGAGGCGACATGCAGCCGCAGGGCCACACTCAAGTGCTGTTGAACCGGATCGAGTTCGGCATGAATGTGCAGGAGGCGGGCGAGATGGCACGCTTCCGGCACCTGTCGGGCCGGAGTGTGGGGATCGAGTCCGGGGTCGGCGTCGAGGTGCTCCAAGAACTCATCGCCAAAGGGCATCGGCCGACGACCATCATGGGAGCCTACGGCGGCTACCAGGCGATCGAGATCGATTGGGAGCGGGGGGTCCTGCTCGGCGGATCCGACCGACGAAAGGACGGCGCCGCGGTCGGTTACTGAAAGAAGCCCCTACTCGCCGCGCAGGGCAACGACCGGATCGATGCGCGTGGCGCGGCGCGCGGGCATCCAGGCCGCCAGGACGCTCACCAAGACAGCCAAAACGAGCACGATGCTGTAGGTGAGCGGGTCCGCCGCTTGTACGTCGTACAAAAATCGACTCAAGAACTGCATCGCACCCAGGGCACCCAGGGTGCCCAGGATCAGTCCGACCCCGACGACACCCAGGGCTCGTCGTACGATGGTCGATACTGCCTTGGTGGAATCGGCGCCGAGAGCGATCCGCAGTCCGATCTCGCCGGTTCGGGTGGATACGGAGTACGCGACGATGCCGTAGATGCCGATGAGCGCGAGGACGGCGGCGCAAGAAGCCATGCCGCTCAAAAGTGCGGTGTTGAATCGGGGCTGCGCCACGGATTCCCAGAGCAGATCCGAGATCGCGACGATTCGGGACGGTGCCAGCTGGGGATCCATCTCCCGGAGCACGTCGGTGACGGCGCCGGCGACGGATGCCGTGTCGAGGTTGGATTGTACGACGACATGCATCTCCATGGTCGCGATCCGACCGTAGGGCAAGTAGATCTCGGATTCGTACTTCGATTGGAGCCCCCGGTGCCGAACGTCCGAGACCACGCCCACGATCTCGAGCTCGCCAAACAGGTTCAGACGCACCGACCGTCCGATGGGGTCGGAATCCCGGAAGTACCGCGAGACGAGGGTCTCGTTGACGATGGCGACGGCGCGATCGCTCGTCGCATCGAGCGAATCGAAAGCGCGCCCCTGCACGATCGAGATGTCCATCGCGTCGAAGTAGCTCGGCACGACCAGTCGTATGTCGGCATTTGGCCTGGCCTCGGGCGAGACCGCGTCCAGCCCGAGCACGCTGAACTCCAGCTCGAATGCCAACCCGACGTCGCTCATCGGCAGGTCGGAGGCCGCACCCGCCGATTGCACTCCGGGCAATCGTCGCACTCGCTCCACCAGCGATTCGAAGAACGGCCTTCCTTCGGAGCGGTCGTAGCGCGAACGCGGCAGCTGAACCGCGACCGAGACCACGCCTTGCCGGCGGAACCCGGGCTCCACTTCGCTCAGTCGCACGAAGCTGCGCACCATCAGTCCGGCACCAACGACGAGCACGATGGCGAGCGCCACCTCGACGACCACCATCAGCTCGCGCAGCCGTCGTCTCCCCCCGATCGGGATGCCGAACGCTCCCGCCGGCTTGAGCAGCTCGAGGACATCGGGGGCGACGCCGCGGAGCGCGGGCAGCGACCCGAACAGCAGCGTCGAACCGATCGACAAGCCCAGCGCGAATAGCAGTACGCTGCCGTCCACGCCGATGGCTTCGCCACGCGGGATTTCAGCCGGCATCACGTCGCGCAGCAGCGCCACACCCCAGAACGTCAGGAGCAGACCCCCGGCAGTGCCGAGAACGCCGAGAATCAGGCTTTCGGCCAGAGAACGTTTGAAGAGATCGGTCGCCCGCGCACCCAATGCCGCCCGTACGGCGTACTCTCGATCGACCGCAATCGAGCGCGCCGCGAGGATATTCGCGGTATTGACGCAGGCGATGAGAAGCACGAGGAATACCGCCCCGGAAAGCACCCAGAGCGTCGCCGTGAGATCGCCGAACATCTCTTCGTGCAGCGGTCTCGCCGTCAAGCCCCATCCACGGTTGGTGTCGGGGAACTCACGTGCCAGGCGATTGGACAGAGTTTCGAGCTCGGCACGCGCGGCCTCCAGGGTGACACCGTCGGCAAGGCGGGCGACCGCGTCGAACATCCGGTGATTCCGATCGAGCAAAATCGCGTCGCTGAGCGACATCGGGAAGTACATCTCGACTTCGCCGTTACCGGGTGGGAACTGAAATCCTCGCTCGGTCACGCCGAGCACGGTATAAGGCTCGCTGTCCAGCTCGACGGTCGAGCCTACGATCGACGGATCGGCGCCGAAGCGCCGCGTCCAGGACGCATGCGTGAGGACGACCTTCTTGCCGCTCCCGGGCCTCTCGTCCTCGTCGGTGAAGAACTGGCCCACCGCCGCTTTCGTGGCCAGGATACGGAAGAGCCGAGGCGTCACCGCCAGACTCCCCACGCGAATCGGTCGTTCCCGAGCAGTCAAAGTGGAGCCGATGAACCGGTACAGGGCGACCCGTCCGTCGAAGGCGTCGGCGCCGTCGCGCACGTCGCGGTAGTCGGCCGGCGACAGGCGAAAGAGATCGAGCTCGTCGGATGCGTGGGTCGCCCACAGAACCACGATCCCGCTGTCGTCACCATAACCGAGCGGACGCAGAAGTACTCCGCTCACGACACTGAAGATTGCCGTGTTGGCACCGATGGCGATCGCCAGAGTCGCGATCACCACGGTGGTGGGCCCCGGGGTCGAGAGAAGCGACCGCACCGCCGCCTTGAGGTTGTCCATGGAAGGAGACCTACCTTTCGTGAAGAATCTGCCGGCTCCCGTGCTCGTCCTGCTCGCGTCGACGCATCAACCATTCGTGGAAGCGCTCGCGCTGGTCGGGGCGCAGCATCTCGGCGATCTCGAGATGTACCTGCTGCATGGCGCTCTGAACCTCGGGGCGGAGCCGCTCCCAAGAGCGCTGCACCACGTCCTGGTGTTTGACGAAGATGGCGTGGATCTGGGCGACCTGCTGGTCGTCGAGCTTCAGGGACTCTCGCAAATCCGCCATCGCGGCTTCGTGCGCTTCCCTCGCCGACATCGCTGCCAACGAAGGGGACGAAGGGGACGAGCGATGCCGTTCGTACACGACACCGATGAAGGCGCCGAGCGCGAACACGAACACCAATACGATCGCGGCACGAACGCGCGGACCCATCACCTTGGCTCCGCCCCTTCGGGAGGGGAAAACTGCACCAGGAGAGCGTCCACGGTGGGTGGCTCGGGCCCTCCCACCAGAGCGCCGGCGGCTTCGTCGGGTGACAGCGAGCGTTCCATCCGGCGGAGAGTTGCCGAGGAATCCGCCGCCGGTAGGGCAAGCCAGAGAAAAAGGATCGCCGCCGCGGAGGCCGCAATCAGCCACGGCGCGGGCCCTGCCAGTACGCCGTACCAGCGGGCACGGCTCGCGTACGCCGCCAGCGGACCCGAGGCGTCCTCTCGGATGCGCCGCGCCAGCTCTTCCCAGTAGGCCGTGTCCTTGGGGAGCGGCGACTTCGGAACGTTTCTTATGGGCATTGTGGGCACTATCGACGCTCACCTCCTCTGGCCGGCGACGGCCGACCGTAGCTGCTTGCGGGCGCGCTGTAGATGCGTGCGAACCGTCCCCTCACCCAGGCCGAGCATGCGGGAGACCTCGACACTGGTGAACCCTTCGATGTCGCACAAGCGGACGCAGGCCTGCTGCATCGGAGCGAGGGCTTCGATGGCCCACTCGATATCCTTGACCACCAACGGATCGGAGCCCATAGGAGCCGCCGGCTCGTCCAAAAACGAGCTGAAGGGAGCGAGAACGGCGCGACGCCCATCCTTGCCGATGGCGCTCCGGGCCGCGTTGCGAACGATGGCGTAGAACCACGCGCCGAATGGTCGTCGGTCGTCGTATCGGGGCAGGGCACGGACGACGCGATGGAAAGCTTCCTGGACGACGTCTTCGGCATCTTCCATACCACGGGTGTACTGCCAGGCGAGAGTCATGGCGGGACGCAAATAGCGGCGAACGAGGGTGTCGAAGGCATCGATGTCGCCACGTTTGGCCGATCGGGCCAATTCCTCGTCGCTCCAATCCCTTCCATCGCTCATCGACCCGTTCCGGGAGCCGAAGCCGGTCTCTCCGGAACCCGACCTGTTTCAGCGATGACCGTGTGGGTCGCGAGCGTGATCGTGTCCCTCGGACGGCGAATGACTCAGCATCGCATGGATCATTTCCCTGAGCTGGCCCTTCTGTTCCTCGCTCAACTCGGCTGCGATCACGTCGTGGAGCCGATGAAGCTCCTCCATCGCGGCAAACGCCTGATGGAAAGGCTGGGCAAGGCTCTCGCGCTGAGACGCCGTCAACGCCAGCCGTTCCGCGATCTTGTCGAAATGAGCCTGAGGATCGGACATATGCCCCTGCTGAGCCTCAGCGGTGAGACCCAACGAGTGCAGGGATCCAACGCCGACCGCCAGAGCGGTGGTTGCCATCCCGGTCATCATGACCTGCCTTCTTGTCTTCATGGAATCGTCTCCTGTTGTGTTCCCGGTGCCCCAGCTCGAGGCACCCCTCACTCATCCTATACTCGCGAGAGTCCAGATCCGTCGACACCCTACCGCAGGAAAGCGCAGGCGTTACCTCAATCCTCAATCGTCGCTAGCTCGGGGCTAATTGCGGTTTCGTCTCGGACGGAGTTTGTGGCGCGGCCGCCTCCTGCTCGGGCACATCATCACCGACGAGCTCGATCTCCTTCGTGGTGTTTACGAAGAGCACGTTTCCGACGTCGTCATAGCCCTGGAACATCGTGTCACGCTGCTTTTTCAGTAGCTTGCCATCGAAGCCCACGATGATGAGATCGGTGTCGCGGCAACGCTCGGTGATGATCGTGCGGCGGTCGATGCCCTTTTCCTGGGGGATCACCCGCACGTTGTGGGCCGATATCGGGAGGCGCCCGGTGCGGATGAGACGATAGAGCCGCGCCTGTTCCTCTTCGAGATGTCGCTCGGGGATGACGGAGAACATTTTTATGACCGCCCCCCTCCAGTCGGGGTGTCCCACGAGAATGTAGGCGAGAAGGATCATCAGATTCGCGTTCTCGAAGTCTCCCGGTGACAGGACGATCGAGACCTCTCTGCGGTAGCCGAATCCGCGGTCGGAGCTCGCGAGGATGCAAACGTCGAAGCCAGTGGAGGTGACGAGCTGATAGTTGTCGATGATGGCGTCCAGCCCCTCGGCTTTGCGCTTCGCGAACTCGAAGAGGACGAGGTTGTTTTCCTGGCCCGAGACCCCGGGGAGCTGGATGAGCTGGCAGATGGCGGTGCGGTAGGAGGGACTCACGATGGTATCCACGTAGACGTTGGAGTCGCTGTAGTGGGCGAGCTGTACGAGGCGCGATTTCGCCGCGCGGGCTTCTGCATCGGTGGAGCGAGACAGGTAACCTTCGATGTGATGGATGAAGGTGCCAAAGCCGTAGCGGTGGGCGATCCAGCGCAGCAAGTCGAAGGCGGCATGACGTTCGAAAGAGTCCTTCGAGATGCAAACGACCGAGGGGCGGAAGCCGTTCTGCTCCTGTCTTCGGGACTTCTGGAGAAATACCTGGAGCTTCCGGCTCACCTGAAAGATCGCGCCCTCGACGATGTTCGAGAGTCCGCGTTTTTCGGGGTTGTAGTGGCTGATCGTCGCGTAAAGAACGAACATGACGGCGATCGCGACCAGGGCGTAGAACTGGCTCATCTGAAACATGAGCCAGAGGCACATCAGGGCTCCAAAGAGCGAGACGTACCAGCGCGAGCGGAAGCCGGGGCGGTAGGCCGGATCGGCGGCGAAATGCTCGAGAAAAGAGATGGAGCAGATCGAGCCGTAGGTGATCATGAAGAACATCGAGATGATCTGCGCCACGAAGTCGATGTCGCCGGCGATGGTGAAGGTCACGGCGATGGCGGCGGTTACGAGCGCGGCATTCACCGGCTCTTTCGAGCCGTCCTTCGCCCGCGAAAGCCAGGCGTTGACGCGAGGCCAGGGGAAGACCTTGTCGCTCGCGATCGCCTGTAGCGTTCGTGGCGCCACGAGATAGGAGCCGATGGCGGATGACAGCGCCGCTGCAGCGAGGCCGATGGGTACGATGGGGCCCCAAAGCGCGATGCGGCTCATGACGAGTTGATCCGAGACGAGGACGTCCGGAGGCGCCGAGAGGGCAAGCTTGTACGCGACGAGGACGTAGACGACCATGCCCCCGAGCGTGGCCGCCATCGTGCCGAGGGGGATCGACTTCCGGGGATTTTCGAGATCGCCCGAAAGCCCCACGCCCGCGGTCATTCCGGTGAAAGCCGGAAAGGTGATGGCAAAGACGAGGAACAACGGATCCGGAAGCTCGATGGTGCGGATGAGCGTGCCGAATCCTCGCTCGACCTCGTAGCCGGAATCACCGAGAAAGAACATGGCGAGGGACAAGAAGAGAGTCGCCACCACCACGTAGAGCGTCTTCATTCCGAGATCCGCGCCCTTCTTCACGATGAGGACGGTGAGCCCGACGACGGCGGGGACGCTGACGAGCCGGAGGTCGTCGAGGGCGAAGCCTCTTGTCTGCAGCCAGGAGAACAGGGGCTCGAAGGCAGCTCCGAACGCGATGACGTAGAAGGCGACGCTGATGGCCCGGGCGAGAAAGAGCGCGACCCCGATGGCCGCGCCGATGATGATACCGAACGAGCGCGAGATGATGAAATACTCGCCGCCTCCCTCTACCCTCTGGTTGGTGGCGATCTCGGATATCGCCATCGCGGTCGGGATCGTGACCATGTGCCCGACGGCGATGATGAGCAGGGTCCCGAGAAAGCCGACGTTCCCCACGGCGTAGCCGAACCGCAGGAAGAGGATCGCCCCCAGGATGGTGGAGATCGACGTCAGGAAGACCGGCGTGGTGCCGAAGCGGGGACTTGCGGCCGGCGCGCTCAGCTCGCCGTGCTCCTACTGACGTAGACGGTCTTGATGTTCACGAACTCCCGGATCCCGAAGGCGGCGAGCTCGCGGCCGTAGCCGGACTCCTTGATGCCCCCGAAGGGAAGCCGGGGGTCGGATTTGACGAAGGTGTTCACGAAACAGGCTCCGGCCTGGAGCTTCTTCTTCGCGATGTGCTCTCCTCGCTGGACGTCCCTGGTAAAGACGGCGGCCCCGAGCCCGAAGACGCTGTCGTTCGCGATCCGCACGGCGTCGTCCTCGTCCTTGGCGGCGATGATGGCGGCCACGGGGCCGAAGAGCTCTTCGTCGTACGCGGGCATGCCCTTCTTGACGTTCGAGAGCACCGTCGGCGGATAGAAAGCCCCCTTGCCCTTGGGCACCTCACCTCCGAGGAGGAGCTTCGCTCCTTTTTCGACGCTCTTCAGCACCTGCTCGTGGAGCTCGTCTCTGAGGTCGGCCCGTGCCTGAGGGCCGACATCGGTGTCTTCCTTCGTCGGATCGCCCATCTTCTTGGATCTCATGAGCGCGACGTACTTTTCCGTGAAGCTCTCGAGAAGGCTCTCCACGACGATGAACCGCTTCGCGGCGATGCAGCTCTGTCCGCTGTTGATGAGGCGGCTCGTGACGCAGGTGGCAACCGCCCCGTCGAGATCGGCGTCTTCCAGGACGACGTAGGGATCGCTTCCCCCGAGCTCGAGGACCGTTTTCTTCAGAACCTCTCCCGCCTTGGACGCCGCGGCGATGCCAGCCGGCGTGCTTCCGGTGAGTGTGACCGCCGCGACCCTCGGGCTCTCGATGACCTCGGCGACCTTGCGGCCGCCGATGAGAAGGCTTCGGAACAGATCGTGAGGGAAGCCCGCACGGTGAAAGACCTCTTCGATGGCGAGGGCGCAACCCATGACGTTCGACGAGTGCTTGAGCACGCCGGCGTTTCCCGCCATGAGAGCCGGCGCGGCAAAACGGAACACCTGCCAGAAGGGAAAATTCCAGGGCATGACGGCGAGCACCACGCCAATCGGCTCGAAAGCGACGAAGCTCTTCGAGGCGTCGGTCTCGACCGGCTCATCCGCGAGAAAGCGCTCGGCATGATCGGCGTAGTAGTCGCAGACCCAGGCGCACTTTTCGGCTTCGGCGCGAGCGCCGGCAATGGGCTTTCCCATCTCGGCGGTCATGAGCGCCGCGTACTCCTCCGTTTTCTCCCGCAAGCACCGCGCCGCTTCCTTCATGAGCTTCGAACGTTCGGCGAAGCCGACCTCACGCCAGGAGAGGTGTGCGGCGTGGGCCTTTTCGAGAATGCCCCTCACCTCCTCCGACGACATTTCGTCGTAACGTCGGATCTCCTCGTCGGTGGCGGGATTGATGCTGACGATGCTCATTCACGAATCCTTTCCGATGGTCGATGAATCAAGGGTAATCGATGACCGACACACCTTCGACGAAAAGGTCGAAGGATTGGTGCCAGGAACGATTCGGCCAGCGAAACTCGACTTTGCCTCTGCGCGGCCAGTAGACGGCGGTGTACAGTGTGCCGAAGGCGCGTTCATAAGAGGTGGCCAGGAGCGGCGGCTCGAGAAAACGGTCGATGAACCTGTCGATCCTCTCGGACGCATCCTCGATCCGTCCCTCCAGGAACGCTAGCCGCTCGACGGTTCCGGTCAGCTCCGCGTGCTCTCGCCAAACCACCCTTCGTTGGTGGTTGGTCGCGACTCGGTGCTCCACGACCTCGTGCTCGTGGCCAGGCCCGACGAAAACGGTGGCCGAGCGGCCGGCGGCATCGAGCAGGCTCACGGTATAAGCCATGTGGGACGGAACGCGCTTCAGTACCGACACGGCCTCGTCAACGCACGTGCAGAACTCGAGCAGGTAGCGAAGGACCAGGGGGATACCAAAACCGTCTCCGACCTCTCGCCGGCCTCCGAAGGCGAGGGATACCGCGAGCCCGTGCTCGTTCAAGCCGTCGAGAGCCCCCCAAAGAGAATCCAATGAGGCGATGACCTTCGTCCCATTCCATGCGCTCTTCAGGATCACGCCCTCGCACCGGCCCGGGTGGTAATCGTAGTTGCGCACGAGCACGGGCTCGTCCCGTGTCCACAGAGCCTGCGAGCAGCCAGCAAGATAGGGGGTGGGCCGGTAAAGGCTGAGCATCCGCGCCACCTGGTCGCTCCCGCCACCGAGCTTTGTCAGTTTCTCCCAGGTGGGTACGAGCTCGGGCATGGTGTCTTCGAGCCGTTTCGAGCAGGTGAGATACCGCGGCCGTGCGTCGTCGCCCTCTCTCAAGAACCACGCGCTGTAGTCGGGCCACACGCTTTCGAAGTGGGACTGCCACTTGACGCCGGGCTCGTCCTCGCTGACGGCTCGAAAAGCCAGATGCATCACAGGAACTTGAACCCGCCTACTTCGGCGACCTTCCGGGCCGGCTCGGTTTCCTTCGCTTCGAGCGGCCGCGACGCGAACTGCGCGCGTATGCCGCGGACCCAGGCTTTCGCCCGATCGTTGAGCCGAAAGTCGTCCGTCATCAATCTACCCGGTGTGACCAGTATGCCAAGATCCGCACCCTCGTAGAAGTAGTCGCCCGGGCGGGTGATCCGGAGAAAGAAAGCCTCGGACTCGCTCTCCGCCGTACGGCGGTGGGTCTGCATCCGAACGTAGCTGAGTGAGCCGTCCCCCTCCATCCGCCAGACCCCCGTAGAAGGGGCCGCGCTCACGTACTCGACCGAATCCTCGCAGAACTTGATGACGAGCTGCGACCAGCTG
>DASPGQ010000572.1 GCA_035620555.1 Vicinamibacteria bacterium | reverse complement strand
AGGGGGGGTACTTCACGTTCGACCACCCGGGCGTCGCGAGGCCGAAGGTGGCCATACCCTTGAGGATCTGGCCCCCCTCGAGCAGATACTCGTAGCCACCGCGCGGCTGCTGGGCCGAGGTGCTGCCGCTTCCCATCGTCGAGCCGAAGTCCTGGAAGTAATGCCGGATGGAGTGCTTCCCGTCGACTCGTACGTAGGTGTCGAGGCTGTTCAGCGAGCGGGCGTCGTCGTGGTTCAGCCAGGCGCAGAACACTCGGAGCCCTCTCAGCTCGCGGCGTCGCTCGTGGGGGAAGATGTCGTTCGGGTCGTCGGGGCGCGTGCCGTAGTAGCGGTACTCCCCGACCACTTTTCCGGGAACGTAGCGGCTCGCCACCACCCGGATCCTTCCGTCCGCGCTTCGAGGGGCGTATTTCAGCCAGTGTTGCACGTCCGAAGGCTCGATGGGCTCCTCGTGTCCGGTCTCCGTCTGGAACACGGCCCCTTCCCCGATCTGCAGGCGCTGCGGATCGAGCTCCATCAAGTAGTCCTCGGGCACCCAATACCCGATCGCATGGAAGATCTTGGTGCTGATGATCTCGACCGAGGAGGGGAGCTCGGGGGCCACTTCCGGGTCGAGCTTCAGCAGGTACGTGTCGCCTCGCGAATCTCTCACCGTGAACTTTGGAGTGATGCCGGTCCAGGGCCTTCCGGTGACGTGCAACGGCCCGGGCGCGGGTCCATCGACGGTGTCGGGCCCGCGCAGGATCTCGTCGATGCTCATGTCGCGGATCCCGATGCGATTGGTGAACCAGCTGGAATCCGGAACCTCGCCGAGCGAGTTCACGTTCAGCGCCGGTCCGTCCGTGCCCCGGTCCTTGAACGTGTTTTCGAGGAAGTCATAGCTCTTGCTGAGGTCCCACTCTTTCACCGGCGGGACATCGACGGGCTCGGGATCGACCCAGAGCGGATCGTCGGGGTAGAAGCGCCGGCTCGAGTCTCCCTGCACTTGCTGGGCTCCTGCCGGGAGGCCGATCGACGCCGTCAAGAAGAACGAGCAGAGGATCACTCTTTTAGAAGACATAGACGAAACTCAGAAAAGGAATGAAGCCCTCGCGGGAAAAGGCCAGATCGAGCCGCCCCGTGAAGGCGTCATTGCTGTGGAAACGGAATCCCAGGCCGTAGGAAGCCTCCAGGTCATTGAAATCGAGATCGTCGCGGTCATAGGCGACTTTGCCCGCGTCCGCGAAGAGCGCCATGTCGAGGGCCCACCACGCCTGCCATCGGTACTCCGCGGTGAAGAGCATGGCGTTGCGGTCGCGGAACCGGAACTCGCGAAAGCCGCGAAGCCTCTGTCCACCGCCGAGAGTGGGCTGGTAGTAGAAGGGCACCTCTTGCCCGCTGTCCGTATCGGAAATCACGGCGGCGGCGCGAAGCGCGAGGACGCGGAACTTGTGTCCGAGAGGGAAGTACTGTTCCGCGTCGGCCTGCAGCTGGCGAAAGTCATAGGCTTCCAGGTCCTGGTCCTGGTAGTCGAGATAGCGGAGCCGGTACAAGCCTCCTCTTCGAGGAAGCGAGGGGTTGTCCCGGTACTCGTACGCGACATCGCCGGTGAAGCGCAGGAAGTTTGGCTGCTCGGTGTAACCGGGGATCGTCGCCGGGTCGAAGACCTCCTCCGTCGACGGGTACCGCGGATCTTGACCTTCGCCGATGCGGGGGTTCAGGTACGCGGCGCTCCCGCCGAACTGGAAGCCCCCTCCGGCTCGCCACAATCCGTCGACTACGAATTCGGAAGAGTTCATCTGGTACGCGGTCCGATTCGCCTCCTCCGCTTGGGCCCCGAGGCCGAAGAAATCCTCTTCCGGGAACTCGTAGATCCGTCCCCAGACCGAGATGTCCACGGGCGCCGATCCCAGGTTCTTCACGGCGACCCCGGAGCGGGCCAGGAAGTAATTGCGCGTCGAATAGGCGCCGACGGCGGTGAAGTCCACGCGGTTCGGAAGGTCGTCGTCGGGGTAGACCGACCCCACCGCCAGGTCCCGGTAACCGGCCCCGAACGTGAGACCGGCGCCGTTGGCGAAGCTCCCCGTCGCCACGTGGAAGCCGTGCCAGCCGGACAACACTCGGTTGATGACCTGTTGATTGTCCCACCAGTGGAGGCCGTTCTCGATCCCGCTCGGGTCGGGCTCCTGCAGTTTCGTCGCCTTCTCCTCGCGCTCCCTCGTCAACTCCGCTGCCCGGCTCGGCGGGATTTCGGCAGGGGATTGACACAAGGCCATCGATGTGGCGCCCGAGGCGAAACAGAGCCCGAGCGTGACGAGTCCGATCGTCCAGCGCGCTGAGGGAGCCCGTGCTTCTCGATTCCGCGTTATCTTCCACATCTTCCGTGTCCTCCTCTAGAGCATCGCTGCTCGCGGGCGCACCCGTGCCGCCGAGATTCTCCTCGGCATGCAGGCGCATCGCGGATCCGCCAGCACCGGGGCTCCAGCGAGATCGGGATCTAGGGCATCGGCCCGTCGCGCGACCCGATGCGGATCGAAGACCCGCGAGCGCCCGGATCTCAACCGTAGTCCTCTCGATTCCACTCGCGACCCTCTCGAAGAGCCGTTCGTGTGTCTTCTCCGCGAACCGCTGGCGCAGAGCTTCGTGGCTGAGGAACCCTCCATCAATCGCTGCATGGTGCGCTGTCGCATGTCCTCTCCTCGAGAGCCGATGTATTCAAGGTCCATACCAGGAGAGCTTGAAGCTCCAAGTGGCTTGCCGCCGCCAGTTGCGGGTTGCGGAGCGACGAAGGACGCGAGCCCGGCTGTTTACAAATGGACAGGTCTGCGCAGGTAGAGACAGTCCTTGCCCCTGCGCGTGCCGCCGGCCTTCTCGCGCCATGATGGGGATCAGCTCCCGACCGCGAGCTGTACCTCGGGCCGATGCGCGATCCGATCCGGAGCAAGCGCCGCGTTCGATTCCTCGTGACCAGCGTCCTCATCCTATTCGCTTCGCCCGCCATGGCGGGGGACCAGGGCTGGCCTTGGCTCGCCCGTGGCCGGAGCCGTTCGGGGCGTGGGTACGACGTTCGGAGTGGCGGATGGAGACCGCGCCGGACACTCGGCATCTTTCGGGATAGTAGGTCAGCCGGACCCTCACGAACGCGGTCGGCCCGGGGCAGCTGCGGGGGTGTTCGGCTGTGGTCTTCGAGCTCCTCCCTCTGTCCGCCTTCTCTCAGGATTTCACGACCTACGCGGTGGGGCTCAACCTGCTGGGACGCCACTATCTCGAGGCGGGCGGCAGGACGAGGCCCTTCATCACTCTCGGGGCGGGAGTGCTGGCCTCGGCCAGAGAGAACCCCGAAGGGGCCGCGAACCTGAACTTTCACACCCTAGATCGGTGCGGGCTTCGTATTCCCCGGTCATGGACGGCGTACGTACTCGGTCGAGCTGCGGTTTCATCACTTATCGAACGGGGGACGCGACGAGTTCAATCCCGGCATCAACTCGATCGTCGTGCGGTTCGCGGTGCTCTTCGGTCGACATCAGGACGCGATCGGGTGAAGCGGCATCGATCGCCGGAGCCGCGGGAGCCGGGACGGCGGA
>DASPGQ010000571.1 GCA_035620555.1 Vicinamibacteria bacterium | reverse complement strand
CAATCGACCTTCACGCCGGAACGTGTACTCCAGCTTGACGCGGGTCTTGCCCTCACCATCCAGGCCCAGGTTATAGGCCTCGAAATACACCTGGAGGGAGGCTCCCGGCTCGAACGTGCCATCCTGGCTGGGAAGCACCTTGTATTTCCCGAAAGTAAAGGGCTCCTTCTTCCCCGGGATCGTGGGATTCTCGAGCTCAAGGATCTGCTCGGCCAGGAGTATCGAGCTGAGCTCGAGCGCCTCGCCGATCTCGGGGATCGTCAAGTCGGTCTCGGTCAGCCTCACCCGCCCGTTCTGGTCCCGAACCGCGAGCTGGAGCCGGTAGCTCCCCGGCGGCGCGTAGAGCACCATCTGGTAGAGCACGGTGTCGTCTTGAAGGGTCGCGACCTGATCTTTCGGAAGTGCGAACATCTCTTCGCGAACGAACTCGTCCACCGAGTTGCCGCCCTGATCCACGAGGCGGCCCAGGATCTCGAAACGGCTCTCGTAGAAATCGCCCTTCTCGACGTAGGCGAAATTCCGGTAGGCGAGGTCCAGGTTGACCGGTATCGTCAACTCGCCGTCGCTGGCACGAAAGAACTCGATTCTCGGTTCGACCTCCAGTGTGGCGGTGTTGAAGCTGAAATCCGTCGTCACCACCTCGCGAAGCGGCTGGACGGCTCGTTCGGGAACCTGGGCGATCAGGGCGAGCTCGTTCATACGCTCGAGCTCCGGATCCAGGCCGTCGGTGATGGAAGTCCTGGTGCCCGGCCGTCCGAAGTTCATCGAGCGTACTTCCATCTTGGCGAAGGCGTCGAGGAAGTCCTCGTTCATGAGCGCTTCCGTGCGTCTCGTCGAGTCGGAGTCCGCGAGCAGGTTGAACGTGATCTCGTAATCACCAATCGATCGCCTGTCGACGAAGGCGATCTCCATATTCGGGGGAAGCATGGGATGGGGCGGTCGGTTGTAGATCCAGACCTCGGTGGGGAACTGGTGGGCCAGACGTCCCATGGGATCGGAGTCGATCTGATCCGGGGGGCCGAGAAGGATGTAGATGCGACCGCGATCGGTCATCCATCCGGGTCGTCCCGCCCCGAAGAACGTGTTGGCGAAAGTGAGCCGACGGTAGTGTTCCAGCTGGTACTCGTTGTCCTCGGTCCCCGGCGTGGGGTCGCGACGTTCCCAGAAGGTGTCGATGAAGGCGACCCGTTCCGCGGAGGTCGTCAGCCGCTTGTAGACCTCTTTCTCCTGCTTGGTCGCGATATAGGGGACGATCTCTTCGATCCAGACCTTCGCCGCCTCTTCCTCGGTCAGGTTTTTGTAGCGGTCCTGCGCGACGCTAGGGAGGCACAAACCCAGGGTCGAGGAAATGGCGAGAACCCCAATCACGGACTTCACAGCGGAATGGTACCTCCAGAAGTTGCATGACAGCCATTGCCGCCGGGCCGGCGAAGGCCGGGCTCCCTCGAGAACGGAGAGCCCGGCCACCCGCGTGACCTATGCTGGCTAGAAGGTGAAGCGTACTCCAATCTGCATCTGCCGCGGGAAGTTCGCGCTCGTCGGGATCAGGAAGGTTCCGCTGGAGCGATTCCCGGTCGGGTTTCTCAAGTTCTCGTTGTTGGTGATGTTGTAGCCGTCCCAGTAGAAGCCGAGCGTCATTCCCTGAGTCAAATCGAAGTTGTACCGTATGGATAGGTTGAGCTCGGTGAATTTCTCACCGCCGATTCCGTTTTTGACCGCAGTACTGCCATCGAGGTCCGATACGATCGGCTGGCCATCATCCGTCAGACCCTGGATGGGACGGTCGTTTCGTTCTCGATCCGCGTTGTCGTCATTACCCGTCGTCTCGTTGACCGGCGTCGCGCTGTTGAAGCTAAAGATGCCGGCGATGCTCAGTCCCCGCCAGGGGTTCCAGGTGCCGCTGAGGCTGAGGACGTGCCTCCGGTCGACCTCGAAAAGACCGTAGTCGAGGCGCGGATCGTAGTCCTGCCACACCTTGCGGTCCTCGGGATAGCTCAGCCCTACGTAGTTCGACTTCTGGATCGTGTAGGCATTCCGCATGCTGAACCGGTTCGAGAACCGCTTCGTGACACCGATTTGCACCGACTGATAGTCCCCGTTGAAGAAGCCGTCCCGCGTCGTGTACTGATACACGCGCTGGAAATTCGTATCCCGGGCTTCGGGAGGAATCAGCTCACCGTTGGGATCGAAGACGTCCACCCCAGGTCTCGAGCTCGCTACACCAAAGACGAGGGGCTCGTTGATGTCGATGAGACCGAGCTGGTCCCGGGAAACGTTTCCGACGTAGTCGAGGGAGACTGCCAGGTCCGGCGTGAGCTGGTGGGCGAGACCGGCGCTCCAGGACCACATGTAGGGCATCTGGCGGTTCGGGTCGTCCACCCAGGGCTCGCGGTTGAAAGTCGACCCGGAAAGAAGAGAGGCCTTGAGGGCTTCGAGCTCCGCCTGTCCCGCCGCGCTCAGCGTGGCGATACCGGGGTTCCCCGCGGAATCGTTGATCATGTCGGGATTCAAGACCGCGCTGTTGGGGTTGGTCACCGAAAGCTCGGGGAATTGGTTCAGCAGACCGCGCTGCTGCAGGCGGACGTCGAGTCGGCTCCTCGTGTACTCCGAGAAGCGGCCGAAGCCCGCACGAACGACCGTTCGGCCGTCGCCCTTGATGTCGTAGGCGACGCCGACGCGGGGAGCGAAGTCGTCCCGGCTCGCGGGAACGATGCCCTGCGTGTCCCACCGCAGGCCCAGATTCAGCGTCATCTTCTCGTTGGCCTGCCACTTGTCCTGGAAGAAGAAATACGCACGCCAGTCGTAGCTGTACGTGGGGAAGTCATCGGGGTACTGGTTCGTATCCCAAACATTGATATTGAACTGTTGGGGATAAGTCGATCGGTCCGCGGGGTTGTAAGGCGCGTCCTGCTCGAACTCGAAGGCCCCGGAGCTCGCCTGCGTGCGGGGAACGAGGCGATTCCAGCTCACACCACCACCAAACTTGAAATTGTGATCCCCGGACCAGTCCGGCTTGAAGTGGCTGTACGTGTTGTCGATCGAGTAGCTGCGAACGGACGTGATGCCTCCCTCTCCACCCGTTCCGGTGATATAGCTGGGGTGCACGTTCTGCGAGCCGATCCCGAACTGGCTCTGACCGGCCAGCCCCACATAGTTCGTGCCGTCCGCGAAGAAACTCTGGTTGCCCGTCCCGAGCTCCTCACGGATGATCCCGACGCGCACGATGTTCGAGCCATAGTCGCCGACGATCGATGTCCAGGAGAAGTTGAAGATCTCGTCGAAGTCGCTCTCGTTGCCCCGGGCGTCCACGACCTCGTTGCTCTGGTTGAAACCCTCACCCAGCGAGTCCGCCGTCTCGCGAACCCAGCGACCACTGATGACGTTGTCCTGGTTGGCCTGGTAATCGCCTCGGGCGAAGAAGTTGTTGGCGCGAACCGAGAAATAGCCTACCTGATCGATGGCGAGGGGAGCGGCCTCGGCGGGAAATTTCTTCTGGCCGCCCAGGTCCTCGTTGTCCCGTTCGTAGTTGAAGTAGAAGTGGGCCTTGTCCTTGACGATGGGTCCGCCTACTCCGAACCCCCCCTGAAAAGTCTTCTCGTCCGGCTTGGGCTCTTCGGGGTTGAGGAACGGGCTTCGAGCGTAGAACGAGTCGTTTCGGTAGTACGAATAGACACGGCCCGAGAGGTCATTGGTTCCGCTGCGGCTCACCATGTTGATGATGGCGCCGCCGCCTCCGCCGAACTCGGCCGCGTACATGTTTCCGAGTACCTGATACTCGGAGATGATGTCGAGCACCATGCGGACCTGAGTTCCCTGGCTTCCGCCGAGACGGTCGTCGTTGTTGTAGGAGCCGTCCATCTGATACACGTTGCTCCAGGGGGTCGCGCCGTTCGCGCTGACCTGGCCGCCCTCGAACGTGGATCCGGCGGGATTGGGGGTCATGCCGGGGACGAGCTGGGTCAGCGCGGTGAAGTTCCGGAAGTTTGAGGGGGTTTCATCGATCTCCCGGCCGCTCAAGGTTCCCCCGAGCTTGTTGCTCGTCACTTCGACCAGCGGCGACTCCCCGGTGACGGTGATGACCTCCTCGATCGAAGCCAGCTGCAGGCTGAAGTTCTGCTGGACCTCCGCGCCCGAAGAGAGCTGATAACCCGTCAGGAGCACGGTCTGGAAGCCTTGCATCAGGACCTCGATGTCATACGTGCCCGGCGGCAAGTTCCCGACGATGTAACTGCCGTTCCCCGCGGTCACGGCGGTGCGGGTGAAACCCGTGTTTTGTTCCTTGAACGTGATGGTGACCCCAGGAAGTGCGAGCCCGTCGGGATCGGTGACGTGTCCTGAAACCTCCGTGTTCTGCTGCGCGGATGCGATGAACGATACAAACAGCATTCCGAGAACGATCGTTCCGAGTTTTAGAGTACGAAAACGGACCATGGCGCCCTCCCTCTGAGGTCCTGATGTATGAAGCCAGGAAGGCTCTACACACAGCCTCCCTTTGGCCGAGATGGTACTCGCCACTCAGCCGACGGCGCGTCGAGGAATGTAATACCTTGTAGACAAATGTAGTTTCGGCTCCGATAAGTTGAATCGGGCTAGTGGACTCATTCTACGGAATTTCATCGTTGCCCCGCGTGGCGATACGAGCGATTGAATCGGGCGCATGTTCCGTGACTCGTTGCCGTGCGACGATCGATCGGCGATCTACGGCACGAGCTTGTAGCCGATTCCGTAAGCGGTGAGAATGTGGCGGGGGTTGTGGTAGTTCGTTTCCAGCTTCTTCCGAAGACCCACGACGAGGTTGTCGACGGCTCGCGATGACGCCAATGGGGAGTAGCCGAGCGCTTCCGCGAGGAGCTCGTCGCGGGTCACGACCTCTCCCATTCGCGCGGCCAGACAGCGCAGCACCTCGAACTCGCGGAACGAGAGACGCACCGGCTTGCCTTTTCTCAGCACGACCTGGCGCTCCAGATCGATCTCGACTCCGCTGAGGGACAAGACGTGCGTCTCGGCCCGCCGTGCGCCGGAACGACGCAGGAGGGCCTTCACCCGCGCCGACAGCTCGCGCACGCTGAAGGGCTTCAGTACGTAGTCGTCGGCTCCCACCTCGAACCCGAGCACTCGCTCTCCCTCTTCCCTCTTGACGGTCAGGAGGAGGACGGGAACGTCCAAACCGGCGCGCCGGATGCGCCGGCAAATGTCGTAGCCGTTCATCCTTGGCAGCATGATGTCGAGGATGATGAGGTCGGGGACGAGCGACAAGGCGAGCTCGAGGCCGGTGACGCCGTCTTCTGCCGCGGAGACGCGGTAACCCTCGAACTCGAAGTTCATCCGCAGACCGTCCCTGAGCTGGGCTTCGTCCTCGATCACCAGAAGGTGGTGGCTCACGTTCAATCCTCGTCGAAAGCCACCGGGAGCCTTACCGTGAACCGGCTCCCTTTACCGAGCTCACTCTCGACCTCGATGCGGCCTCCGTGAGAGGCCACCACCGATTGCGCGATCGAAAGCCCCAATCCCGCGCCCTTGACATCGTCGTGAGATTGGCCCCGGTAGAACCGTTCGAACACGTGGGGCAAGTCCTCGGGAGGAATCCCAGAACCCCGGTCGGCGACTTCGATCGCTACCATACCATTTTCCCGTTGGGCACCCAGAACAATGGGCTTGTCCGGCCCACTGTATTTGGAGGCGTTGTCGAGAAGACTATAGACGACCCGCACCAAGGCACTGTGATTTCCGTGGATTCGGGGAAGCGCGTCGGGAAGATTGACGTCGACGGGGTGGGGCGTGCGAGTCCATTCCTTCATCTCGATCGCTTCTTGCACGATGTCCTGGAGATCGCACGGCTCGAACCGGGTCACGCTTTGCTCCGCTTCCAGACGAGAGAAATCCAGGATCTCTTCCAGCATGTCGCCGAGGATCTCGGCCTGCTGCCGTAGCGAGCGATAAAAGAGCTTGCGCTCCAATTTCCGAGGGACGCGGTCGAGCTCGAGCATCTCCGAGTACAGGCGAATGTTCGACAACGGAGTCTTGAGCTCGTGAGAGATACCCGAAATGAAGCGCGACTTGAGGTCGGAAAGCTTCGCCTCCCGGGCGGAAGAGCGGGCCATCAGAGCCGAGCCGATGGCGAGGACGATGAGGCCTGCTCCCACGATCGCGATATTGCCGAGGGCTCCCCGGTGAAGGAGCTCCTGCACTCCGACGGCGTCCGAATGACCGACCGAGAGGAGCCAGCGGGGTACGTCTGTCGTCTGGATGCCTTCCGACGGCAGCGTGAACGTCATCGGGATCTCGACCGCAGACTCGATCGTGGCCCCGGTAACATTCGTGCCGATAATGAGCTCTTCGTTTTCACCGAGGAGCGTCAAAGGGGTTTCCATGTCTCCCAAGAACTCGCGGACCGCGGGTACGAGGACCCGCTCGGAGAACGCGGGAAGGAAGTCACGGGCGAAGCCGACGCGATCGACCATGAAGCCTGCAATACCCTGGAGCGTTTTCTCCTCGTCGTCCAAGATTCGGTGGATCACGACCTGGCATGTGGGATTCTCGCCCGCGCACAAGAACTCGCCCCAGCGCCCCTTGCCCTCGCTGAGCAACCACACCTCATCGGGCAAGTAGGCCAGTCTCTCCGGATCGGATACGAAACCGCCGCCGACGGGATGATAGAAGAGTGCTTTTCCGTGTGGCATCGACTCGGTCCAGACGAAGAATCGATCGACGTAGGCGAATCGCTCGTGTCCCCTCTTGAAGAGCTGCGCCACGGGCTCGAGGTCCAGGGACATCAAGTCGGCGTGACCGACCGCGGGCAAGACGGTGAGGCGCGCTCTCGTCATCTCGTCCGCCAGAATCGACTTCGTGCGTTGAGCGGCTTCACGGTTCCGCTGGTTCTCGATCATCTCCGAGCGCGTCTGAAGCTCGAGAATCCACCGGTACTGGACGAGAGCGATCGCGACCAGAGGCGCACCGAAAGCGAGGATTGGGAGGAGCCCCCCTTTGAAAGAAAACTTGAAGGCCATCGTCGTCCTACCTCCGGCGATGTGAGATGCGAGAGTTATCCTACATCGTGCCGATCCAAACTTCTACAGTTCGGCCTGCCGCGTTTCGAAAAATTGCGCCGCACGCAAGATTTGCTTGCTGTGAACCGGTGACGGCGTTTATGGTGAAGAGCCTCGAAGGATCGACTCGGATTTTCGAACGGGCGAGAGCGAGCGCGCCCTTGGTGGTGACGACGAGTAGTGATGCGTACTGGCTTCTTTCAGTTTTTCTTGTCTCCCGTCGCGCTGGCCGCCTGTCTGTCCTTCCCCCTCGCCGACGAGACAGCCTCTGCCCAGGAGCGCGATGATCCCTCGAACCGAGGCGAACCGCCGCCCGTCGAGATATTCGGCCCACCGCCCCCTCGAGCGCCCGAGGTTCTGACTCGCGACGCCAACGGTCGCGCCACACTCAGGGCGACGCGACTCGACGAGCCGATCGTGGTCGACGGAAAACTCGACGACGCCGTCTACTCGACGGTCCCGCCCTTTACCGACTTCATTCAACAGGAGCCGAACGAGGGAGAGCTCGCGACCGAACAGACCGAAGCCTGGATCTTCTTCGACGACCGCCACGTTTACGTGGCGGCGCGATGCTGGGACAGCCATCCGGAGCGTATCGTCGCCAACGAAATGCGAAGGGACCACGATGGTCTTAACCAGAACTCGAACTTCGTCGTCGCTTTCGACCCCTTTTACGACCGCAGAAACGGCTTCTACTTCCAGACGAATCCGCTCGGGGCGATAAGGGACCTCGCCATCATGGATGAAGGGCTCGCCCGCAACACCGACTGGAACACGGTCTGGGACGCGAAAGCCAGCTGGTTCGAGAACGGGTGGACGCTCGAGATGGCCATACCGTTCAAATCCCTGCGCTACCGGAGGATGAGAGACCAGATCTGGGGCGTTCAGATGCGTCGCACCGTGAGATGGAAGAACGAAGTGTCCTACATCTCGCCGATCCCGGCCGCCTACGGAGGGCGCGGGATTCACCGGTACTCCGAGGCCGCAACCCTCGTCGGAATCGAAGTGCCGCTGAGCTCCCGCAACATCGAGCTGAAACCCTACGGGCTCTCCTCGCTCACGACCGACAACACCGCGGAGGAGCCGTTCTCGAACGAGGTCGGCGGAGACGCCGGATTCGACGCGAAATACGGCATCACCAACGGCCTCGTCGCCGACTTCACCTACAACACCGACTTCGCCCAGATCGAGGAGGATGAAGAGGAAATCAACCTCACCCGCTTCAGCCTCTTTTTCCCGGAAAAGCGCGACTTCTTTCTCGAGGGGCAGGGGATTTTCGCCTTCGGCGGTATCGAGGATGGGAGTGCCCGGCGAGCGCGGCGTGGCAATGCGAACAACGACCTGACCCCGATCCTGTTCTTCAGTCGCCGCATCGGGCTCACCGACTTCGGCATCGATCCAATTCGGGTGGGCGGCCGGGTGACGGGCCGCGCCGGGGCCTATCGCATCGGTGCCCTCAACATCGGCACTCGAGGCGATGCTGCCGCCGGAATACCCGCGACCAATTTTTCCGTCTTCAGGCTACGTCGGGACATTTTGAGGAGGAGCGACATCGGCTTCATCGCCACTCATCGTACGACTTCTTTGACCGAAGGTGCCGATGCCAACTCGGTCGTGGGCTTCGATGGGAACTTCGCTTTCTACCAGAACGTACGGCTCAACGGGTTTTTCGGCGTGAGCCGCACCCCGCCGCTGGAGGGCACCGAGGGAGGGTTCGACGACGACGCAACGACCTACTCGGGAAAGTTCGACTACGGCGCCGACCGGTACGGGTTGACCCTCGAGCACTTGAAGGTAGGCAGCGACTTCCGACCGGAGCTCGGCTTTCTGCGGCGGGAGGCTTTCCGCAGAAACTTCGCCAGCGCGAGGTTTAGCCCGCGACCGCGTTCCATCGAATGGATACGACGCCTCGTCTTCGAGTCCGAGCTCGACCACATCACCGACAACGACGGTCGTCTCGAGACCAGACGCATTCAGGGGACCTTTCGCATCGAGCACGAGAACGGCGATCGGTCCTGGGTCGATTACACGAACGATTTCGAGTACCTGCCAGAGGAGTTCGAGATCTCCGACGGCATCGTGTTGCCCGTGGCGGAGTACCGCTTTCAGGACGTGCGGGTCGCGTACGAATTCGGTCCACAGCGAGTCGTTCCCGGCACGCTGAGCTTTCGAACCGGAGGGTTCTTCGATGGGGACCGACAGGAGTTGAGCTACGATGGGCGCGTCGAGGTCACGTCCCAATTCGCCGTCGAGCCCCGCGTTGCCCTCAACTGGGTCGACCTCGTCGAAGGCAGCTTCACCGCGAAGCTCGTGAGTGCACGCGTGAGCTACGCGTTCACACCGAGAACGTTCGTGAGCAGTCTCGTGCAGTTCAACTCCAGCTCGGATTCCTTCAGCGGAAGCGTGAGATTTCGTTGGGAATACGAGCCGGGAAGCGACTTCTTCATCGTCTACAGCGAGGGCTGGAACGAGCTCTCGGGCGATTCGTTCCTGGCGACTCGCACCCTGGCTTTCAAGCTCACCAAGCTGTTCCGCTTCTGAGAACGGCGGAACGTTCCATACTCGAGGTCCGCGTGACATTTGCAGACAAACTCTTACCGTGTCTGACTCGGTGCGGGGTCGGATCCGTCCAGAATGATCTGTGCCCGGCGACCTTTGCCGGGAAGCGGATGACCCGCAAGCGACGATTCTCGGCGTGGAACGACGCCGAATCGGGGGATAGATTGCAAACGAGATCGACAAAAGGAACCAGCACGTGAGCGCCGCCTGGGTAGCGGTCCTCGGACTTGCCGCAATCGGGCTAGGCTATCGTTACTACTCCCGGTTCATCGCCGAGCGAGTCTACCAGCTCGATCCCGACTACCAGACTCCTTCGCGCGCGATGGAAGACGGTTTGGACTACGTCCCCACGCACCGGATCGTCCTCTGGGGGCACCATTTCACCGCGGTGGCCGGGGCCGCTCCGATCATCGGACCCGGTATCGCCGTCATCTGGGGTTGGGTGCCCGCGTTCTTGTGGGTCGTCCTGGGAACGATCTTCTTCGCCGGCGTTCACGATTTCGGAGCCATCTGGGCGAGCGTTCGCAATCGGGCACGATCGATCGGGGCCCTGACCGGCGACGTCGTCGGAGAGCGCGCGCGCAATCTCTTCATGGTCGTCATCTTCCTGCTGCTCCTCATGGTCAACGCCGTCTTTGCCGTGGCCATCGCCGACGCGTTGCGGGCGACACCGTCGAGCGTGATCCCGGCGTGGAGCGCTGTCGCCGTCGCGCTCGTCCTCGGGATTCTCATCTATCGACTCAGGGTCAATATCCTCTGGCCCACCGTTGTCGGGACGGTCATTCTCTATGTGGTGATCTACGTCGGCGAGCTCGTGCCGGTGACCCTTCCAGAGAGCTTTCTCGGCTTCGGCCCGGAGCCGCAATGGATTCTCATTCTCTTCGCCTATGCGGCGATCGCGTCCCTGCTTCCGGTTTGGCTTCTCTTGCAGCCGCGGGACTATATCAATGGAATCCAGCTCTTCATCGGACTCGGGTTGCTCTATGGCGCGGTCCTCGTGGCACGCCCCGCAATCGTGGCGCCTGCCTTCAACTTCGAAACCCCCGCGGGAACACCACCGATCGCGCCTCTCTTGTTCGTCACCATCGCCTGTGGAGCCGTGTCAGGTTTTCACGGGCTCGTGGGCTCAGGCACCACGTCCAAGCAGCTCAACAACGAGACGGATGCGCGCTTCGTCGGCTACCTTGGGTCCTCGGGTGAGGGGGCGCTCGCTCTCATGGCCATCATCGCCGCGACTGCGGGATTCGTCTCCGCGGAGGATTGGCACAGCGTCTATCACGAATTCGGAAACGGAGGCATCGACGCTTTCGTCACCGGTGGTTCTCTCATCGTGAGCAATGGCACCGGGCTCCCGCGGCCGTTCGCGGCGACGCTTCTCACCGTCATGGCGGTTCTGTTCGCCGGGACGACCATGGACGCCGGCGTGCGCCTCCAACGCTATATCGTCCAGGAGTGGGGAACGATATTCGACATCGGACCCCTCCGGAACGGCTACGTGGCGACGGTGGTCGCGGTCACGAGCTGTCTCGCGCTTGCTTTCGGCGCCGGCGGGGCCGAGGGAACGGGGGGGATGATCCTGTGGCCGCTGTTCGGCACCACGAACCAGATCCTGGCCGGTCTGACGCTCCTCGTGATCAGCGTCATTCTCGTGAAGCTGGGACGTCGCTCGCGCTACACGTTGGTTCCGATGATCTTCGTCACGTCGATGGCGTTTCTTTCCGCGCTCTATCAGCTCTGGGACTTGTATCTGCGGGGCAACTATTTCCTGGTCGCGGTCGACATCTTGATCATCTTGGCGACGATCTGGGTGATGCTCGAAGCGGCCGCAGCGCTCGCCAAACAGCGTCGTGCTCGTGCCGTCGGCGCGCCCGCGGGAGGGTCCTGAGGAGCCGCGGCGCCGATCGCGTCCGCGGCCCCTCGATCTCTTCGGCCTAGCTCACGGAGAGGTTGGCTCGCCGCTGAGCTTGCGCCACCTACCGACCAGGTGCGCGGGATTGGCACCCGGCTTCGGCCGGTACTTCTGCACGCGACCCACGTGCACGTCCGCCGTGTAAAGATTCCCTTCGCTGTCGGCGCTGAACTGATGCACGCCCCAGTTGCCACCGGGGAAGGCGCCGAACGTCCCCCAATCGTAGAGAAGTTGGCCGTCGAGGTTGAACTTGAGGAACTTCTGGGTGATACCGTCGCTAATCCACAGGTGCTGATCTTCCGACATGTAGATGTAGTAGGGGCGCTTGATGTCTCGCCACTCGTCGAGAAACTTGCCGTTCTCGTCGAACACCTGGATGCGGGAGTTCGCTCGGTCGGCGACGTAGACGCGCCGGTTGTCATCGATCGCGATGCCGTGCACCGTGTTCATGTAGCCGGGTCGCGTCTCGTTGGGCGCGTTTCCTTTTTCTCCCCACGTCATGAGGAACTTTCCGTCCTTGTCGAACTTCACGACCCGGGTGTTGGTGTAGCCATCACTGATGAAGAACGTGCCGTCCGGCAGCCAGGCGACGTCGGTCGGCCGGCCAAAGTGGGTTTCGTCGTTTCCCGGCTCACGAAACTTTCCGAGCTGCATGACGACCTTTTTTCCGTCTTTCGTGAACTTCGTGACCTGGTGGGCGCCGTCGTCGACCACCCAAACGTGGCGCTCGGGATCGTAGGGGTTGACCTTGACCCGATGCGGTCGGACGAACATGGAATTGTGCTGATCCCAGTTCTCGACGAGCTTGCCCTCGCGATTCACGATGTAGAGCACATGAGTCCACTTGGGGTGGCGCTCCGCGTCGTCGCGGGAGAGGTCATAACCGGACGCATTGCGACGGGGAACCAGGCTCTGGTACTCGCCATAAGAGCCATCCGTCACCTCGGGCAGGCAACCCCGGGCGAAGATGAAGACTCGGTCGGGGCTCTCTGCAAAGATTCCCGCTGAGGAGCCGATTTGGTATCCCTCACCGCAAGGGTTCTGCGGCCAGCCGGGAACGACTTCATACGGACCCGTCTCGTTGCCGCCGCCCTTCTTCTGTGCCAGGAGCGGTGTCGCCGCGATGAGCAGACACGAGCTCAGCAGCGTGAGGGTGGCGCCAGTTCTTTTCATATCTTTCCTCCTTCGAGTGTGGGGGTCGTCCAAGCGAGCTTCCCCCCTCGTGTAGCTATGTTCCCAATCTTTTACAATCTCGACCACAGTTTTCGGAAGTATCGGAAGGTAACAAGTTGTCAGAAATTGTCGTGACCATCATCTTGAATAGGGATCCTTCTCTCTAGCCTGCCTCAGGCGGCTCGTACGGAAATCGGTGGATTTCCCGAACGCATTCCGAAAGCGCCTTGAGCAAGGTGCCGCCCCAGCCGCTCGGGCGGAACGGGGCGGCCTTCTGGTTGGTTTCCTTGTCGGCCTGGGCGAAGAATCGCATGGATTGGTCTTCTGGATTCTGCACGTATTCCCGCACCGTAATCGTAAACTCGACGTCTCCGGCCGGCTGCCGTTTCTTCATCGAGAAAAAGTGCAGTTTCGCCAGCTCGTCGTCGCCGTCGGTTTGGGCGTAGGTCCACGCGTCGCTCATTCTGTTCTTCCTTTCCTGACACGGGTTTCTTCATTAGCAGGGTGATGGAAACCTACCACCGAATGAGATGCCCGGCTCGGACGATGTTGGTTGAGGAGTCGAGGCACGCCTCCTGAAGAGAAGCTATTGCATCTTGAAAAACTCCGTCTTTGTCTTCTATGATCTCGCGGAGCCGGACATGAGTCCCGCTTCCCACGAGGAGGGAATACATGCAGCCCTCCCAACCGGCCGCTGGGAGCCCACTGAAAGAGAGGTTCGTCTTAGGGCGACCGAATTTCCCGCGCCGCTCCGTCATCGTTGCGACCCTCGCCGTCACGCTGACGGCAGCCCCGGTCTCGTTGGTTCTCGGCGACACTCTCAATGTTCCCGGCGACTTCCCGTCCATTCAAGCGGCACATGACGCCGCTACTTCCGGGGACACGATTCTGGTCGCTCCGGGTACCTATGTCGGATCGCTCACGATCAGCAAAGCCATCACCCTGGGCTCTCATTTCATCACCACTGGTGACCCGAGCTTCATCACCAGCACCATCCTCGACGGGGGCAATGGGTCCTTCGTCATCACGATACCTTCGAGCGCCGGGGATCGACCCACGATCCAGGGGCTGACGATCCAGAATGCCGGCGACGGAATATCGCCAAATGCGAAGTTCAACCTCCTCAACAATGTGATTCGAGACACCAGTGATGGAGTGGATTACGAGGACGGAAGCGGAGGCCTGGCTCAGTTCAACATCTTCGAGCAGAACGGCGACGACGGCATCGACCTCGACAACGACGTCGACATCGTCATCGCCGACAACATCATCAGGAACAACGGCGATGACGGAATCGAGATCCGCATGCAGAGCTACAACGGGCCGACCCTGAATATCATCATCGAGCGGAACGTGATCCACGACAACGGAGAAGACGGCATTCAGTTGATTCATTACGACGTTCTGACCGATCGATTCATCGAGATCAGGAACAACACCATCTACAACAGCAACGACGTCGGCATCGGAATGATGGACGGCTCGAACACGAGCGAGGATTTTCGCGCCGCGAGCATCCCCGAGCGGATCAACATCTTCAACAATACGTTTCGCAACAACCGCTACGGAATTACCGGGGGGGACAACACCGTCGTGGTGAACAACATCTTCGTCGATTACCCGGTGATTGCGGTCAAGAACGTGGATGGCAATTCGTCGCTGGCATTCAACCTTTTCTTCAACAACGGTACCGACAACAGCGGATCGAACGTGGATGAGGGTAGCAGTCTCTTCGTCGATCCTGTGCTCGACTCCAACCTGGCGCTCCTACCCGGGAGTCCGGCCATCGACTCGGGAACCGCCAGTTACGTCTGGCAGGGAATGACGGTGCTGGACCTTCCCGCCAGTGCTTATTCCGGTGCCGCGCCGGATATCGGAGCGTTCGAGCTCGAGAGCGGCAATGGCCCACCGCCCGATCCGCCCATCCTGCTTCTTCCGTTGGATGGAGCGTCCAACGTGGGTCTCACACCGACTCTTCAGTGGAGCGGGGAGGGCACGCAATTCACGGTGCAGATCGCCACCGACGCGGGGTTCGTGAGTCCCGTCGATGTCGCCTCGGTGTCGGTGACGCAATACACGGTCACTCAGGGCACATTGGAGCATTTGGCTACCTATTTCTGGCGCGTCGATGCTTCGGATGCCAACGGCACCAGCGATTTCTCGGCGACGTGGAGCTTCACGACCGAGGCCGCGGCTAGCCCACCGGAGCCTCCGATTCTCGTCGCTCCCCCCAACGGAGCCACCTCCGTGCCCGTCGGGGCGACGCTCCAATGGGCGGGAACGGCTGACGATTTCGACGTCGAAGTTGCTGCTGATTCGAGCTTTACGTCGGTCGTCCATTCGGCCAATACGGCGTCGAGCAGCATGACCCTGCCTGCATCCGCATTGGCCCACGAGACTCAATATTACTGGCACGTGCGCGGCAATAATGCTTTCGGTGTGGGTAGCTTCTCCGCGACCTCGTCATTCACGACGGTCGCGCCCCCGGACACCATTCCCCCCAGCAAACCTCAGAATTTGAGCTCGCCGGACCAGACGGGTACGACCATCGATCTCGTCTGGGATCCCTCCACTGATAACGTCGGAGTTTCGTTTTATCGGATCTACCGGGACAACGTCCTCGTTGCCAGCGAATCGAGCGCCCAACACACCGCCGTCGGCCTGACTCCCGGGACTCCCTACGACTTCGAGGTCTCTGCAGTGGACGACGCCGGACTGGAATCTCAGAGAAGCGACACGTTAACCGTCACGACGCTCGACTTCTCCGATCCCGTCACGGTGGCCATTCGGGTTGGCAGCAGCAGTGACGACGCGGAAGAGCGCGATTCAGGCGGAATGAGAATGGACAGTAGTGACCTCGAGCTCGTCTACGACAGCGGCAATCAGACCGTGGGGATGCGTTTCAACGGGGTTGGGATTCCTCGAGGTGCCTGGATCGTTCACGCCACCATTCAGTTCCAGGTGGATGAGGTAAGCGTCGGAGCGACTTCTCTCGCGATACAGGGCGAAGATATCGATCATGCATCGACGTTCGCGAATGTCTCAGGGAACATCTCCTCGAGAGCACGAACGTCGGCGTCGGTACCCTGGATTCCTGCACCGTGGCCAACAGTCGGACAGGCCGGACCGGATCAGCAAACACCGGATATCGCCTCGGTCATTCAGGAGATCGTGAACCGGCCGTCCTGGGCGGCCGGCAACTCGCTGGTGATCATCATTACCGGAAATGGCGAGCGCGGGGCGGAGTCTTTCGATGGAGTGCCAAGTGCCGCGCCGCTGCTCATCGTCGAGTATGCGGAAGGGGGACCTCCAGGGAACACGCCGCCAACCGTGGATGCCGGTTTGCCGCAGACGATCACGCTGCCTGCCACGGCATCGCTGGATGGAACGGTTACGGATGACGGCCTGCCCGACCCGCCCGGCTCGGTGACGACGAGCTGGAGTGAGCTCAGCGGACCGGGGACGGTGAGCTTTTCCGATTCGAGCGCCGTCGATACGACCGCGAGCTTCTCCGAGGCGGGGACGTATGTCTTGCGCTTGACGGCGGATGATGGCGCTCTGAGTGCGTTCGCCGACGTGACCGTCACCGTCGAGCCCGAGCCTGTGATTAACGAACCGCCGAGCGTCAGCGCGGGCGTGCCGCAGACGATCACGTTGCCTGCCACGGCATCGCTCGATGGAACGGTTACGGATGACGGCCTGCCCGACCCGCCCGGCTCGGTGACGACGAGCTGGAGTGAGCTCAGCGGACCGGGGACGGTGAGCTTTT
>DASPGQ010000570.1 GCA_035620555.1 Vicinamibacteria bacterium | reverse complement strand
ACCGTCGAGAAAGTGTCCGCCGGGATTCGAAAGCTCCATCTCGCTGAATGCCGCGGGCACGTAGAGCTCGACGCCCGTGGTGGGGAACGCGAACCCCGGTGGAAGGACTCCGACGACAGCGTGCGAGCGCCCGTTGAGCTGAAGATGCCGGCGGAGGATGTTCGGGTCCATGCCGAACCTCCGCTGCCACGCGGCATGGGTCATGAGGACCACAGCATCCGCTCCCTCCTGATCCTCCGTTGGGGCGAAGTTGCGTCCGAGGATCGGCTCGATTCCGAGCACGGGAAGGAGGTTAGCCGAGATCCGCGCTCCGGAAATGCGCTCCGGTGCGTCCTCACCGAGAAAGTTCAGGTGGGTCTCGACGGCGACGGCAACGCCTTCGAGAGCGCGCGACTCATCCCGAAGCCGGAGAAACTCGGGCGCGGACAGGGCCAAAAGCTCCCCGTCCCGGCTTGCTCCGATATACAAGAGCGCCTCCGGGTTTTCGTACGGGAGCGGCCTCAACGCGACGGCGTTCACCACACTGAAGATCGCGGTGTTCGCGCCGATTCCGAGAGCGAGCATCGCTGCGGCGAGAACGGTGAACGCCGGCTTACGCCCGAGAGAGCGAAGCGCGAAAGATAGGTCCTGTCGAAGCTGGTCCATAACCAGGCCTTAAGCAAGCCGTATGCCACGTGCATCCCGCGGGCCTGGCTGATTTTCCTGCGATCGGCTGTCGCACCTGTCCGCCAGCGGTCAGCCGGAGGCAGCTTTCTGTGCGACTTCGCTCGCCTCGCTGGGCGCCGTGAACGCCACGATATAATCTCCATACCTGTGGATTCGACTGCGCTCGCGGTTCTCACGAGCGGGGGGGATGCCCCCGGAATGAACGCCGCGCTCCGGAGCGTGGTGCGCATGGCGGCCTACCGAAGCTTCGACGTCGTCGGGTTTCGGAGGGGCTTCACCGGCCTGCTCCAGGAAGACGCCGTCGCACTCTTGCCCCGAGGCGTGGCCAACGTTCTCCAGCGCGGGGGCACGATATTGAAAACCGATCGGTGCGCCGAGTTTCTCGAACCCGCGGGACGAGAGCGCGCTCGCCGAGTCCTGGAAGCCCGGGGAATCTCGGCGCTCATCATCATCGGGGGCGACGGCAGTTTTCGCGGTGCGCACGCGCTCGGACAGATCTGGCCGGGACGCATCATTGGCGTTCCCGCCACGATCGACAACGATATCTGGGGAACGGACGAGACGATCGGCTTCGACACCGCTCTCAACACCGCCCTCGAGGCCATCGACCGGATCCGCGACACCGCGAGCTCTCACGACCGGCTGTTCCTCGTCGAGGTCATGGGTCGGTCCTCGGGGTTCATCGCGCTCGACGTGGCTACGGCAGGTGGAGCCGAAGAGGCACTCGTGCCCGAATCGATCTCTTCGATCGACGATTGTTGCCAGCACTTGATGACCGCGCGCGCGAGCGGCAAAGCGATGAGCATCCTCATCATTGCCGAGGGACACGAGGAAGGCGACGCCTTCGAGGTCGCCCGCAAGATCGAACAGCGCACCGGGCTCGAGTCGCGCGTGACCGTCCTCGGCCACATCCAGAGAGGCGGCCGACCGACCGCGCGCGATCGCATTTTGGCCACCAAGCTCGGCGCGTTCGCCGTCGAGGCCATCGTCGAGGGGAAGAATGGCGTCATGGTGGGGGAGGTAAAGGGTGAGCTCGTGACGACGCCCCTCGAATCGACCTGGTCGAAGAAGAAGCCGTTGGATCCGTTTCTGAAAAAACTCCTTCCCATTCTGGCGAAGTGATGGCTCTTCTGGCTCTGTTGTTCGTCGTTCTCGCTCCTGTTGAGACGCCCGAGTTACGGGCAATCGAGTTCCTCGCGCGCGAGGTGCCCAAGTGGCCCCGAGAGAACGGGTGTTTTTCCTGTCACAACAACGGGGATGCGGCACGGGCGCTGATCGCGGCGAAGAGCGCGGGGCTTTCGGTGCCTGATGACTCTCTCTCCGAGACTCTCGATTGGCTCGCTCGTCCCAAGCGATGGGACGACAAGGGCGGCGGGGGAGGATTCGACGACGCCGTTCTCGCTCGCATCCAGTTCGCTTCGGCCCTGGCGAGTGCCGTCGATGCCGGGCTCATCGAGGACCGCTCGACTCTCGAGCGGGCGGCGGAGATCGTCGCATCCGATCAGGGTGTCGATGGCTCCTGGAGGCTCGATGCGAGCGCCAGCCTGGGCTCGCCCGCAACCTACGGACGGCCGCTCGCCACTGCGGTCGCGAAACGGGTTCTGGAGAAGGCTGACCGAAAGCGCCACGCCGATGCCGTTCGCCGTGCAAGTGATTGGCTGCAGAATCTGGAGGTCCAAACCGTGGTCGATGCCGCGGCGGTGTTGATCGGTGTCGACACGGCCTGTGGCAAGTGCGTCGACATCATCGGGAAAGCCCAGGCGCCCTCGGGAGGGTGGGGACCCCATCTCGTGGCTTCCCCCGAGCCGTTCGACACGGCCCTCGTCATGCTCGCACTCGAAGGCGTCGCCGGGGGCAACAACTGGATCGAAGACGGCCGACGCTTCCTGCTGGAGCGGCAGCTAGAGGACGGAAGCTGGCCCGAGACCACCCGCCCCGCGGGCCAGCAGAGCTACGCTCAATACATCTCGACCACGGGCTGGGCCACGCTAGCGCTTCTCAGTACGCGGTCACTCCGCTGACCCGCCTCGAAGTCTCGAACCGGGGCAACCGGACTGAATGTTGTTCTTGACCGCGGGAATCACGTGGTCGCGCAGGATCCTCGTGCCCATTCCAGCCCGGACGTCATGGCAAGCACGTGGGCGAGCGTCACGCGCCGGCGCTCGGCCGTATCGAGGTCAGGGTACTCGGGGAACCACTCGATCACCGGTTGCCTCCGCCAGTGCTTTGGCCTCGGGAGTGGCAAACGGAAAGTAGTCAAGAACGTCGTACTCCCACACATTGGTCGGGAAAATGACGACGAGCTCCGCCACCTCCTCATCCAAGTTCTGGAACGAGTGAGGCACCATGGGCGGGATGTTGACGATGTACGGTCCTTCCATGACAAACATCCGCTCGCCCAGGGCATAAAGGACCTTCTGCCCCTTCAGGAGCACATGGGATTCCTCGCCCATGTGGGTATGCATCGGTGGGGCGCCGCCGGGTGCCGTATAGGTGATTCCGATGGTCAGGTTTTGGTAGCCGTGCCTCTGCCCCTCCATGACGTGGACGTACTCGCCTGGCCCCGGATTGATCACATCCAGATCGCTCTTCGACAGCGCGAAATCCTTGACGTCAGTCATGGCGGGTGCTTCGAATGGTCCCGGCACCTGTCGTGTTTCTAGTACCTTGTGAGGATGATGCTGGGCGTGCAGCTGCCCTCTCGCGTCATCGACGTCAAGAATCAATTCGCCGTGCTCGATCCTCTCTCCCGCCTGCGCATCGGACGGCAAGTGGTTCACGACAGGTTCCGGCGGGGGAGTCGGCTTGCTTTCGACTTCTGTAGCGGGTGGAGCCGGACCTGGAGAGCACGCCGCCGACGCCAGCGCCAAACTGAACGCACAGATGGTCACTCGAAGTCGCTGATTCACTCCAAGCCTCCTGGTGGTGCCTCGCCGATTATCACGACTTCAAAATCAAGATTCAATCATTTCCCAGGCCCACGACCTGTGCTTAGACTCGGGCTAGGTCTCGCGCCCTCATCGCCAGCGCGACTCGCCAACTGCTCCTGATGCGTCAGCTGCGGCGGGCCAGAGGCTTACCTCCCGCGTGTTTGGCCGCTGTCATGCGAGCGGCGCGAAACGAAACGAAGGGGATGAAGGACCCATCTTTCTCATATGAACGCTCCAGCACGAACGAGAATGCGCTGTCGGTTATCTCGCAGTATTTGCCCCGTTCCAGGAAATCGCCCGCCGAATCCTTGCCCTTTCCTGTGGTCTCGACCTCCTCACCCACGCCGCGCGCATAAAGCTCGCTGAAGCCCTCGACCGCGGGCGTCATCCAGAGCATGTACCACAGGTCCCTGTCTGGTATGTACGTTCGGAACGTTGCGCCGCGGAAGTTCACGGAGCCAGACTCGTCGAGATGCCGCCATTCGTCCAGGATCGCGGTGCCGTCAAGAAACCAACCGACCTTGGCGATGGCGTGACGGCCGACTTTCGCTCCCACCGGCAGGCGGTGGAAATCGACGTTCCAGTCACCAATCATGAACTCAAACAGGGCAACATTTGCGCTCATCAGTACCCCCTCGGGAACTTGCTGTCATGGCGAAGTGCAGGTCCTGGATAACACTGGCGTCGAGTCGCGGCACGGCGAATTTCTTCTGGCGCGATCGAAGGCAGGGCTGGCCGCACCCGGCTTTCCGATGACTCTTCTTCGACGCGCAACGCGGCACTGATGAGAACGGCGATCAGATCCCTGCGTACCAAGCCCACCCCGAGCTGCATCCGATGCTGTCAGCCCGGTCGTCGTAAGAATAGATACCCACTGGGAACGTTACTACTTCTGCAAAACGAATCCATCAACGAGGACACCAAAACCTTCTGTCGCCTCGAGGCGCAGGGGGCGCACCGCCTCGTATGCAGGTGAGTTGTACCAGGCCATCGCAGCGTCGCGCGACTCGAACTTGAGGACGATCGTGCGCGGAAATGTCGTCTGCCCTTCAATCACTTGAGAATTCTCATCGAGAATCACGATCTCGGGATTGTAGGGCGCCATCGTCTCGAGTGCTCTCGGGATATACTCTTGCATCTTCTCCGCATCATGAATGCGGTTGTGAAACACGAAATACGCAGCCAAGTGTTCTCCTCCTCCCGTCGGAATCGAGTGGGTTGGGATGTTCAGGACTGAGTCTACACCGCCTTACGTGACGCATCCGCTGCTACACGGAGTTCGTTGAGCGTAGCATGTATCGGAGTCCGACAGTTGCCTGCGCGAGTCAGACGACGCGCCGCTCGGGGCGAAAGCCGCGTCCTCACAAGATGGTCACCCGGCCGCGCTAGAAAAGCGGTGCAATCATAGCTCTCCAAGCCGGTGGCGCGAGAAAACCGCACCCACCAACCCGTGTGCCACCCTCGGTACTTCGTTGCGAGAGCGTAGGTTGGGCCTGTAATCTTGCATCCGCGCTGTGTTAGTCTCGCGGTGTGACTCCGCCTGGCCAGGATCCCGAAGAAGAAGATTTTGCCCGCATGCTGGAGGAGTCTCTCCAGCCAAAGTCCTTCCGGGAAGGAGATGAGGTCACCGGGACCGTGGTCGCTCTCGGCACCGATGTCGCGTTCGTGGACGTGGGCGGCAAGGGTGAAGCGACGATGGACCTCGAGGAGCTGACCGATGCGAACGGTGAAGTCGAGGTCTCGGTCGGGGACACCGTCAAGGGAATCGTGGTCTCGAGGTCGGCGGGTCTCAAGTTGTCGCACAAGCTGGCCCGCCACGCTGCCACCCGGGAAGCGCTCCGAGAGGCCTTCGAGTCCGGTCTTCCCGTCGAGGGTCGGGTAGAGGAGGTCGTGAAAGGCGGCCTCGAGGTTCGCTTCTCCGGCCAGCGTGCCTTCTGTCCCGTTTCCCAGATCGAAACGGGATACACCGAGGATCCATCCGTCCACCTCGGCAAGGTCTACGCGTTCCGAATCGTCGAGTACAAAGAAGAAGGCAAGAACATCGTCGTGTCGCGGCGCGCTCTTCTCGAAGAAGAGGAGCAGGCGCGTGCCGAGGAGGTTCGGAAGCTGGTCGTTCCCGACGCCGTTCTTCCCGGAAGGGTCGTCTCGGTGCGCGACTACGGCGCATTTGTCGACCTCGGGGGAGGTGTGCAAGGTCTCCTTCATGTCTCGGAAATGGGCTGGTCTCGGGTGACGGACCCGACGACGGTGGTGCAGCCGGGAGACGAGATCACGGTCAAGGTTCTGCATGTGGACGAAGGCAAGGGGAAAATCTCGCTCGGACTGAAGCAGCTTCAGGCGGATCCCTGGTCGACCGTCGACAGCACCTATCGAGTCGGGCAGGTCCTGATGGGGCATGTCACACGCTTGGCCAACTTCGGTGCCTTCATCGAGGTCGCGTCGGGCATCGAGGGCCTGGCGCACGCATCGACTTTCCCGCCGACGGGGAAGACGGACGGATGGAAGGCCGGGGTCACTCCGGGCGAGCGTGTTGCGGTCGAGATATTGAGCATCGATTCCGAGCGCAAGAGGATCGGGGTCGCGGTCGTCCCCGAAGGATCGGTCAGGGCGGAGCGCGCGGAAATCATTCGGCCGGGGGCGCGTCTCACCGGGAAGGTAGAGCGCCACGAGAGCTACGGCGTTTTCGTGTACCTCGGGCCGGGTAGCACCGGACTCATACCGCTAGAGGAGATCGGTTTTGACCGAGACCGCGACCTTCGAAAAGTGTTCCCCGTGGGAAGCGACCTGGAGGTCATGGTGGTGGAGGTGGATCCCGCCGGCCACCGCATCCGGCTGAGTCGCAAAGCGCTCATCGAAGCGAAGGAAAAACAGGAGGCTCGCGATTACGCGGCTCGGCAGGACGAGGACCAGGCCCGCAGCGGCGGGTTCGGCTCTCTGGCGGACAGTCTTCGCCGGGCCATCGAGAAGAGCGGCGAGTGAAGGGGCTCGACGCTCGTCAGCCTGCTAGAGCGCGAATCGGTAGCTGACCTTCACCAGTAAGACGTTATACGGAGCGATGCGGTAGAGCTCGCCGAGACCTTCGCCGAGAGAATAACCACCCGCCGCTTCGTCGCCCGTGCGATCCTGGGACCAGACGACGTATAGCGTGGAGCCGGGCGTGTACTCCCAACGGAGCACCAGATTCGAGCGGAGCTGGAGGAAATCGAAATCCGGGTTTTCGAACCGATAAAGGTTCGCTCCGTCCGGCCCTTCATCGACCACGTACTCGTTGCTCGAGGCGTCGAAGGACAGCTCGGTCGGATCGTAGACATCGAAGCGGTCGTCGAAGCCTGACGCCTGCGGAGTGGTGATTCGCTTGAAGTCCTGATATCCGCCGCTCGAAAGAAAAGGCTGGCCGTAGTATTGAATCGAGAGATCGGGAGTGACGCTGTAGCTCAGCCTCACGGTCAGGGCGAACGTGGACTGATCGATGCTTCCGAATACGTACCGGTCACCGTCGTTGGCATCGACCGTCTCCACGTACTGGAGCGTACGGCGTCGACGGCTCCAGTTGGGCTCGAAAGAGATCGAGGCCGCACTCACCGGCCGTAGCGTGATGCCCGACCAGATCTCGGTCATCCTCTGCCAATCGTTGTCGCCCCAGAAATTCCAGCTTCCGACGTAGAGGCCGATTCGCCTCCGGCTATCGGAACGGACGTTGAACCAATTACCCCAGCCGCCGGGGAGCCGGAGCGACGGCCCGCCTCTCAGCTCGTGGTTCGATATCGACTCACCGTCACGACTGAGCCCCAACCCGAGGAACCAGTAGTTGCGGAAATGCAGTTGCGCGTTCACGTTGCCGCCATCGAATAGGTTCGTGCCACCGAAATCCCAGCCGCGCCACTGGTTGACGTTGATATTGAGGCTGCGGAAGATCGAGAAAGGCTCCCAGATTCGCCACCCCACGAAGGACCACTGCATGATCTGGTCGGCAGTCCGGAGAAATCCGACGTCGTTCAGCTCGAGTCCCGGGGAGCGAAACGTGGTTCCGGCAGAGAAGCGGAGGTGTCCGCCTCCTTCTTTCCCCACGTCAAAGGTCCCTCCGTATCCCGATAACGACGTTCGGAGAGGATCGACGCTCAGATAGTCGGCGTCGGGTCGCTGGTAGTAGCGCTGAGGAGATTCCTGGGTTGCGAGAATCGTTGCCGGATCGCCCCGTACCTCGCTGAAGACCGCCTTGGCGTTCAAGTAATAAGTCCGATCGCTCCAGTTGTGGCGGAAATCGAGACCGCCGGTGTAGGCGGATCGATGCAATTCGGAGAGATCGGCACTTTCCCCTTCGCGGGTGGTCGCGGTGAACATCCCGCCCAGAATGGTGTTCCCTTTGTCGATGTCTTTCTGGACCCGGGCAAGGAGATAGTTGCTGAGCGGCTCGATGACTTCCTGCCGCTGTACGCCCAGAGTATCGATTGTCGCGTACTCGTCCGCGGTCACGGCGTCCAGCATCCCCACGGACCAGCCGTCGTGCGTCTTTCCCGTGAGCTTGGCAGCTCCAATGATCGTCGTGCTCCTCGGCGCCGACTCGTATTCGTCGTCCCCGAGATCGATCGAACGTTGAGGGGCGCGTCCGATGCGGCGCGAGTAGAAGAGATTGTCCTGGGCGAAGTCGCCGTCTCCACCCATCAGAGAGAAAGAGAGGATATTGGC
>DASPGQ010000569.1 GCA_035620555.1 Vicinamibacteria bacterium | reverse complement strand
CAGAAGGATCGGATCGTCTACATCCACTTCGAGGGAGAGAATCTCTACTGGTTTCCTGTCTTCCGGGGCTCATTCAAGAGAGAGTGGTTTCGACGCATGGAGCCCGAGCTAAGGACGCGGATACGGAAACGGAAGTAGCTCTTTGGTCCGTCGGGCAACTGTTACCGTGTTTCGTCTTCGACAGCGACGGCGATCCGTTCGAGCAGTTGCTCCACTCGTTCCATGAAAACAAGGTTGCGTTCAAAGGACGACTGTTGCTGCTGCCCATATTTGCGCATGAAAACAACCAGGAAGCCGATTCCAATTAGAATCGGTGCCCAACTGATGAGCATTCCTACCCAAGTCATTGATCCGTTGTCCATGTATCCCTCCTTGCTTCGAGCGGACCCTGCGGATCTCACCGCGAGGTGATGGAGACATTCACAACGCCAGCGGCGGTCGGCGCTCGTTGAACCGGGTCGCTTCCTCGAAGGCGTGGGCGAGCCGGAGCACGTCGAGCTCCCGCCGGTGACGGCCCACGATCTGGAGTCCGACGGGAAGCCCGGCTTCGGAGAACCCGGCCGGCACCGAGAGAGCGGGTTGAGCCGTGAGACTGATGAAGTAACAGCTCTTCATCCAATCGATGTAGGTTTCCATGGTGACTCCTTCGATCTCGCGCACCCACTCGACTTCGATGGGGAATGGCAGCACCTGAGTGACGGGAAGGAGGAGAAATTCGTAGGTCTCCATGAACTCGCGCATGCGATGAAAGAGAGCGGCGCGCCCTCGCTCGGCGCGCATGAGCTCGCTCGCAGTCAGCGCGAGCCCTTTCTCGATGTTCCAGATCACGGTGTCTTTCATCAGCGCGCGATGCTCCTCGAGCTCATGGGCATGGGCGAGAGCGAAGCCGTGTGCCCGCAGCGTCTGAAAAATCTCCGGCGCCCAGCGCAAGTCGGGGCTGGCCCGCTCCACTTCGCAACCGAGCTCCGAGAATACGGGCAGGCTATCCTCGAGAGCTTCCACGATCTCGCGCGCCACGGGAAAGCCATCGAGGTCGGGGCTCCAGGCGATTCTCGTCCCCCGGAAGTCCTGCTCGAGCGACTCGCGGAAGACTTCGCCCCGCTCGGCGAGAGCAATCGGGTCCCGGGGATCAGGACCCGCCATGACCGAGAGGAGCAGTCCGACATCCGCCACCGTGCGCGCCATCGGTCCGAGCACGTTCAAGCTGTTCCAGGGATCGACCACCGGATAGCGCGGTACGCGGCCGGGCGATGGCCGAAGGCCTACGACGTTACAGAATGCGGCCGGATTCCGGAGCGATCCTCCGAGATCGCTCCCATCGGCGAGAGGGACCATTCCGCACGCGAGTGCGACCGCCGCACCGCCACTGCTTCCGCCGCACGTCCGCGTCGGATCGTAGGGGTTTCGAGTGCGCCCGAACACCGAGTTGAACGTTTGAGAACCGGCACCGAACTCGGGAGTGTTGGTCTTACCGAGAACGACGGCGCCTGCGGCCTCGAGCCGTTCGACGAAGAGCGCGCTCCGCTCGGGGACGTGATTCTCGTAGATACGAGAGCCGAAGGTGGTTCGGATGCCTCGCGTCCGCTCCAGGTCCTTGACGGCCAGGGGGATTCCGTGGAGCGGCCCGAGGCTCTCACCTCGCATCGCTCTCTCGTCTAGCAAACGCGCGCGTTCACGAGCGAGCTCGGGAACGAGAGTTACGATCGCGTTCACTTTCGGGTTGACGCGCTCGATCTGGTCGAGGTGCGCCTGGAGCAGCTCGACCGCCGAGACTTCTTTCACGCGAACGAGGCGGGCGAGCTCGCGCGCCGGGAGGAAACACAGCGGGGATGGGCTCATTCCCGTCTATCGGATGCTCGTCAACCTGGACGCTTCCGGGGTGATTCGTTTAAGCTTCGTCTCCATGATCCCTTTCCTCTTGCTGTTCAACGCTCTGACGGCAAGCCAGGAGAACGCGGCTCTCCATGAGCGCAGGCAGCTTCTTGAAAAGGCGCAGGCAATCGTACAAGCCACGCAAGACTTGGAGATTACCACCGCCGAGGCGCGTCGTCGCGTCGAGCTCTTGCTGAAAGAGCTCCGAAGCTGGGCCGACACCCACGGTGTCGGGCTCGTAGCCCGCTCGCGTACCTACGCCGCCCCAGCCAGGGGCCGGACCGAGCCCTTGACCGCCAATCGCTGTCCGCTCTTCTTCGAGGACGACATCGAGGAGCACGACGAGATCTGTCCGCTCGACCTTTCTCGCTCCGAGGTCTGGGGAGGGAGTGTCGTCTTCTGCCGCTACGTCTGTGCTCCATCACCCCGCTAGAGCGCTGCACGTCGCGCTCGTCGAGCCGGAGATCCACTGGAATACCGGCAACGCCGGCCGCACGTGCCTCGCGACCGGCGCCACGCTGCACCTGATCCAGCCATTCGGCTTCTCGCTCGACGACCGAGAGGTGCGCCGTGCGGGTCTGGACTACTGGCCACAGGTGTCGGTCGAGACATGGAGCAGCTTCCGAGAATTCGAAGGAGCGATCTCGAACCTCGGGGAGGCGTTCTTCTTCACTCCCGACGCCGAGCGCACCCTTTGGGACGTCGCGTACCCCCCTCGCGTCGTTCTCGTATTTGGCTCGGAGACCCGCGGACTCTCCCGCGAGATACGGGACCGCCATCGGGATCGGCTCGTCTCGCTGCCGATGGAAAACAGGAATGTAAGGGCGTTGAATCTCTCGACGGCGGTAGGAGTCGCCCTCTACGAAGTCCTGCGGCAGTGGCGTTCGGCGGGCTCGGGCCAACTCGTTTCCGGACTGGCACCGACGGGAGATCGAGGCTAGCATCTCTTCAGTGAAAGAGCAGTACAGCGCCGAGGACCTCGCCGAGTGGCATCCCGAGGAGAAACTGGGGCGAGCGGGCGAGCCGCCGTTCACCCGCGGGATTCATCCCTCGGGCTACCGCGGCCGCTTGTGGACGATGAGGCAATACGCCGGGTACGCGACCGCCTCGGAGTCGAACCGCCGTTACCGCTATCTCCTGGACCAGGGGCAGAGTGGGCTTTCGGTGGCATTCGATCTGCCCACGCAAATCGGATACGACTCCGATCATGACCTCGCCCGGGGCGAGGTGGGCCGGGTCGGGGTCGCCATCGATTCGATCGAGGACATGGAGACGCTGTTCGAAGGAATTCCCCTCGATCGCGTGTCCACATCGATGACGATCAACGCCACGGCGAGCATTCTCCTCGCACTCTACGTTGCCGTCGGTCGCAAGCAAGGCGTCGCTCCCGAAAAACTCTCGGGAACGGTGCAAAACGACATCTTGAAGGAGTACGTGGCGCGAGGAACCTATATCTACCCGCCGGGCCCCTCGATGCGTCTGGCGACCGACGTCATCGCCTATAGCAGACGAGAGCTCCCGCGGTTTCATCCCATCAGCATCAGCGGATACCACATCCGTGAGGCCGGAGCCACGGCGGCCCAGGAGCTCGCCTTCACCCTTGGCCACGGCATCGCATACGTCGAAGCGGCGGTCGGCGCCGGACTCGACGTCGACGACTTCGGCCAAAGGCTCTCGTTCTTCTTCAACGCCCATCGGAACTTCCTCGAGGAGATCGCAAAATTCCGGGCGGCGCGGCGCATGTGGGGCCAGATCCTGCGCGCCCGTTTCTCGTCGAAGAACCCCCGCGCGCAGATGCTCCGCTTCCATACTCAGACGGCCGGCTCTACGCTGACGGCCCAGCAGCCCAACGTGAACGTGATTCGATCGACGCTCCAGGCACTCGCCGCCGTTCTCGGGGGAACGCAATCGCTTCATGTCAACGCTCTCGACGAGGCCCTTGGGCTTCCCAGCGAAGAGACGGCCGAGCTCGCTCTTCGGACCCAGCAGGTGATCGCCTACGAAAGCGGGGTGGCGGGAACGGTGGACCCGTTCGGCGGCTCCTACGCCATGGAATCGCTCACCGATGAGATTCAGACCGAGGCCGAAGCGATTCTCCGGGAGCTGGACCGGAGGGGGGGCGCTCTTCGGGCCATCGAGGGGGGCTGGCCTCAGCAGCAGATTCGCGAGTCCGCCTATCGCTTTCAGAAGGCAACCGAGGCGAGAGAAGCCATCGTCGTGGGGGTCAACGCCTTCGAATCGAACGAGCCGGTCTCGATCGAGCCGTTCTCGATCGACGCCGCCGTCGAAAAATCCCAGATCGAGCGCATCCGCAGAATGCGTCAGATTCGCGACGCGTCCAGGGCATCGGAAGCCCTCGACGCCGTCGAGCGCGCCGCGAGCACGGACCGCAATCTCGTGCCCGTGATCCTGGAAGCGGTGGAAGCGCGTGGCACGCTGGGTGAAATCGCCGACCGGATGCGCCGGGTATTCGGGGAGCACCGCGCTGGCTGAGCCGCTCGAGATGGCGACTCCGATTCTCCAGATAGAACGGCTGACCACGTGCTTGCCGACCGACACGGGACTGATTCGACCCGTCAACGACGTCTCGCTCGTCCTATCGGAGGGCCAGACCCTGGCGCTGGTCGGTGAATCCGGGTCGGGCAAATCGATGCTCGCCTTCTCGGTCATACGGCTTCTTCCCGCGAACGGCTGGTTCGAGAGCGGCCGCATTCTCTGGAAGGGGAAGAACGTCCTCGACATGGACCGAGAGCCTCTGAGGAGAATCCGCGGCAAGGAGATCGGATTCATTTTTCAGGAGGCGGGGGCGGCGCTCAATCCCGTGCGTACCATCGGCGCCCAGTTGTCGGAAACGCTGAGGACCCACCTCGTCCTGTCCCGGGCCGAGGCTCGGGATCGCTCCATCGAGCTCCTGCGCGAAGTCAAGATTCCCGAGCCCGAGCGCCGGGTGAAAGACTATCCCCACCAGCTGAGCGGGGGGATGAAACAAAGAGTGCTGATCGCGATGGCGATCTCGTGCGATCCCGAGCTCGTCATCGCCGACGAGCCCACGACCGCTCTCGACGCGACCCTGCAAACGAGGATCCTCGACCTGCTTCAAAAGCTCAAGGAGGAGCGCAAGCTCGCCATGCTCCTCATCACCCACGACCTGGCCCTGGTGCGCAAAAACGCCGAACGGGTCGCGGTGATGTACGCGGGCCGGATCGTGGAAGAGGCGACCACGTCCAGAATCCTCGAGGCTCCGCAACATCCCTATACCGAGGGCCTCTTCGAGTCGCTTCCCCGATCCCGGGGCGCGGCTCCCGGCAAACGGAGGCTGGCCGCCATGACGGGAACCGTTCCGCATCTGGCCGCACTGCCGATTGGCTGCGCGTTCGAGCCCCGTTGCCCGGTGAAGTTCGAGCCCTGTCACCGTGAAGTCCCTTCTCTCGCCGGCGTGGAGGACTCGGGTGACCATCGGAGCGCCTGCTATCGAAACCAGGCCGTCCTGGACGCGATCGAGGCCCGTTCGTGAGCGCTCTGGTCGAGATCCGCGACCTGGTGAAGCGATTTCCCGTTCGCCAGGGGCTTCTCAAAAGACACGTGGATGACGTCCGGGCGGTGGATGGGGTGAGCCTCGACATCATGCGCGGGGAAACGCTCGCCCTCGTCGGCGAGTCGGGCTCGGGTAAGAGCACCCTGGGCCGGCTCATCCTTCGGCTCCTGACGCCCAATTCGGGCAGCGTTCGCTTCGACGGCCTCGACGTGCTCGCCCTGCCACGGGAGCCTTTGAGGAAGCTGCGCCGCCGGATGCAGATTATCTTTCAAGATCCCTACAGCTCTTTGAATCCAACGATGACGGTGCGGTCGATCGTTCGTGAGCCCTTGACCATCCACCGCATCGGCTCGCGCGCCGAGCGCGCCGACAAGGCCATCGAGCTTCTGCGGCTCGTGGGCCTCAAGCCCGAGCTAGCCGGACGCTACCCCCACGAGCTTTCCGGAGGCGAACGTCAGCGCGTCGGCATCGCCCGGGCGATCGCTCTCGAGCCGGAGTTCCTCGTCGCCGACGAGCCCGTCACCGCACTCGACGTTTCGGTGCAGGCTCAGATCCTCAACCTCCTGCTCGACTTGCAGGAAAAGCTGTCTCTCACCTACCTCTTCATCGCCCACGATCTCAGGGTCGTCGAGCATGTGAGCGATCGGGTCGCGGTGATGAATCGCGGCCGGATCGTCGAGCTGCGCTCGCGCGTCGATCTCTTCACCGATCCCCAGCACGAGCACACGCGCATGCTCCTGTCCTCGATTCCCGGAGCCTGACCTCGACGTTCGTGCAGCGGCGAAACCGCCGGCGGTAGAATCGGCCCTCGAGGAGAAGATGCGATGAAGCAACTGTGCTTGTTCCTCGCCCTTGCTGGCACGGCCTCCGCCGACGAAAGCACCGAGGTCCGCCGCTCGGTCGAGCACTTTCTCGACCTTCTGGGAGGGCTGCGCCACTATGCGCTCGAGCAGTACTTCACTCCCGATGCCAACGTCACCACGGCACGATCGACGAGAAGCGGCTTCGTTCACCGCACGGTGAACCTGCGCGAATGGCTCGAGGAGCTCCGGGAGGCCCCGGACACCCGACCGTTTCGCGAGGTTCTCTCGAACGTGGAGGTGCGGGTGGAAAGCGGCACGCTCGCTTTCGTTCGCGCCGACTTCGAGATCGTGAGAGACGAGGGAGTCGTGTCTTCCGGAGTCGATTACTTCACTCTCGTGCGAAGGGACGGAACGTGGAAGATCGCGTCCATCGCTTACACGTCGATACCCGCCACGCCGGCATCCGAGCCCGAATCCCCCCTTACCCGCGAGCTTAGGGGCATGCTCGACGCCCTCGAAGCCAAGAGCTCCCTCTACGCGAAGCATCTTCCCAGCGGACGGGAGATTGCCATTCGTGCCGACGAGCCGATGAATACCTTGAGCGTCATCAAGGTCCCGATCCTGGTCCTCGCCTACCGAGACCAAGAGGCGGGGCGGCTCGATCTCGACGAGCGTTATCTCGTGAGACCCGAGGACCGGAGACGGGGTAGCGGCCTTCTACAGACGTTCGCCCCCGGGTTGACGCCGACCTACCGCGACCTGGCAACCCAGATGATCGTGACCAGCGACAACACCGCCACCGATATCTTGATCGAAAAGGTGGGTCTCGAGCGGGTGAACGCGCTTCTCGCGGAGCGGGGTTACGAGACGCGTCTTCTCCGAACGACCGGAGAGCTCTTCCGCCGGGTTTGGGTGCTCCTGGATCCGAAGAACGCGTCGCTGTCCCACGCCCAGGTGTTCGAGAAAGGCTTTCCTTCGGACGAGGGAGCATTCGAGCGATCGTTCGCATTCGAGGGAAACCCCGACGAGTGGCTGGGCCGGACGACGGCGCGCGAGACCGGCCGGCTTCTCGAGCAGATTCTGGCGGGAGAGCTCGCCAGCCGGGAATCGAGCGACGAGATGATCGCGATCCTGAAGCGGCAGTTCTACGCCTCGCGGCTTCCCCGACACCTGCCACGAGGGATCGCGATCGCCCACAAGACGGGCGACTGGCCTCCGATTGCGGGAAACGACGTCGGGATTCTCTTTCATCCCGGGGGACCCACGGTGGTCTCGGTCTACGTCAACCAGAATCGAGGCGACTTCGTGCACGTCGAGGAAACGATTGGCGACATCGCCCGAAAGCTCGTTGAAGCCTGGGGGGAGTGAGGCTAACGCGTCGCAGCCACGACGTGCTTCGGGGTGATCTCGCGGATCGATGTCGTTCCCGACTGCTTCATCACGATCTCGAGCTCGCGGCGCAAGACATCGAGGACCGCTTCCACACCCGCCTGCCCGAAGGCCGACAAGCCCCAGAGGTAGGGCCGCCCGATACAGACGGCGGTGGCTCCGAGGGCGAGAGCCTTGAAGAAGTCGGTTCCCCGGCGAAAGCCGCCGTCGATCAGGACGGCGATGCGTCCGGAAACGGCATCCACGATCTCGGGGAGACACTCGATGGTTGAGCGGCGGCTCGCCTCGGCGCGGCCGCCGTGGTTCGAGACGATGATGCCGTCGACGCCCGCCTCGACCGCGAGACGCGCGTCCTCGGCGGTGACGATTCCCTTGATCAGGACCTTCATCGTCGTGTGGTCACGAACCTGGCGCACGTAGTCCCAGGTGAGGCTTTCGGGGTAGTCGTCGTCGTCGGGAAGCTCGAGCACGTCGTAGTTCGGGGTGTTCCTCTTGTCCAGGTGACAGACCGAGCACTCCCTTTCGTCCTTCATCGCATACCGCTTCACCGTCTCGCGGTTGCTTCCGCCGAGGAGATCGACGGTGAGCACGATGGCGGGGCAGCCCGCCCTCTCGGCCCGTGAGACGACCGCTTTGGTGACGTCCCAGCCGGCGCGCGGGTAGAGCTGAAACCATACCGGCTCCCCTCGAGCGGCGTTCACCTCCTCGACCGAGTGGGACGAGACGTTCGAGAGCATCTGCAGGTGGGTCTTGGCCTTCGCGGCGCGGGCGACGGCAATCTCGCCCTCGGCGTGGAACGCACCGTTGCTGCCGGTGGGGGCGATGACGATGGGCGTGGGCCAGCGCGTTCCCAGCACGTCCACCGACAGGTCGATCTCGCGAACGTTCACCAGCCGTCTCGGGCGAAGCTGGAATCGCGTGAACCCGTCTCGATTCGCCTGAATGGTTGCGTCGTCGTCCGTCCCGGTAGCGAGGTAGCCCCAATGTGCCGGTGGAAGGGCCTTTTCCGCCACGCGCTCGAAGTCGAAGACGTTGACGGCATCCTCGGGCGACGCGATGAGGCCATCGCCCCGGCCCGCGTAGCGGCGCGTCGACTGGACGGTCGTGAGCGCGGGAAACCCCAGATAGGCGAGCGCCGGGCTCCCTGCGAGGAATTTGAGGAGCTGCCGCCGTGATTCTGTCTTGTTCGGGCGCTTCATGACGCGCCTTCTATCACGGTCGGTGCCGTTCCGACTACTTTAGAGTGCTCAATGCCGTGGCGGGACCCGTAATAGATCGTGCCGCCACGGCTCGGGATGCCTACGGCGCGGCAAGCGCGCCGGGCTCGCTCCGCTCGCGCAGGCTGGACTGCACTTTTTCATCAGCCTGCTGACTAGACCTCGACCCACTTCCGCCGTGCATCGAGTCGCTTTCGATGGTATAAATACGCGAACCTCACAGACACGATTCGATGCAGTTCGACCTCTTCGATCCCGGTAGCAACACGATTCTCGGCGCGACGAGCTACGAAGAGCTCAAGAAGCGTCTGGAGACGAGCGAGTGCTCCAAGTGCGCCCTGCACCGCGGGCGGTCGACGATCGTCGTCGACCGCGGGAACCCGAGGGCATACATCATGACCATCGGCGAGGGACCGGGCGAGCAGGAGGACCGCCAGGGTCTCGCGTTCGTAGGCCGCGCGGGTCAGCTCTTCGACAAGATCATGAGCGCCGTCGGGATCGACACGAATCGCGACATGCTGATCGCCAACGTCGTGAAATGCCGCCCGCCCGAGAACCGCAGTCCGAAGCAGGAAGAGGCGGCGGAGTGCATTCCCTATTTGAAGCGCCAGATCGAGCTCGTCCAGCCCAAAGTGATCTTGCTGCTCGGGGCCACCGCCCTCAAGCACATCGACAAGTCCAAGTCGACGTTCCAGATGGGGGACGAAGCGGGAAAATTCTTTACGCTGTACGATTACCCCGGCATCCAGTTCATGGTTCTCTACCACCCCGCCGCTCTTCTATACAACGCGAAGCTCAAGCCGGCGATGTGGTCACACGTGAAGCACCTCCGGCGCTACCTGGAGCAGAACGGGCTATTCCGGACGGCACGAAAGAGCGCCTCCTAAGTCAGGGCCACTTCGCGACCTTGACCACGACCTCGAGTACCTGCTCGTCGCGGCGAATCTTGGCGCTCACCCGGTCTCCCGGCCGGAACTGCTGGAGGATGACTGACGCCCTTTCGCTCGATTTCACCGGGCGTCCCTCGATCTCGACCAGCACGTCGCCTGGCAGGAGCCCTGCCTCCGAGGCCGGGCCGCCGCTGGCGACATAGGCGAAGCGAACCCCATCGCCGGCGAAGTTGGTGTCTACCCCGACGCCGAAATAGGGGGTTGGACCATCATCGCCCGGCGCGGTGGGCATCGGACGCGCCGGCCGACTCGGCGCGTTCAGAAGGTAATCCACGAGCTGATAGCTCACCTCGAGAACGCGCTCCATCCCTTCATAGCTGATGAACTGGGGGTCGTCCGTCGGCTTGTGGTAATCGCCGTGGAGGCCGGTGAAGAAGAAGACAGAGGGAATGCCGGCGCGTACGAAGGGCGCGTGGTCGCTCGCATCCGCTCCCGAGAATCGCCTCGAAAGAAAGAGGCCCTCGTCATCGAGGCTGGTCTGCACCAAGTCCGAGAGCTCGGGAACCAAATCGAGACCGGCAAGGAACAAACGGCCGTGCCGCAGCCGCCCGATCATGTCGAGATTCACCATCGCCACCGTGCTCGAAAGTGACAGCACTGGATGGGACGTGTAATGAGAAGAGCCGCGTAGTCCGATCTCTTCACCGGCGAAAGCGGCGAAGACGATACCTCGAGGCCGATCTTCGATCTTGGAGAACAGGCGCGCCAGCTCGATGACACCCGCCACGCCGGAGGCGTTGTCATCGGCGCCG
>DASPGQ010000568.1 GCA_035620555.1 Vicinamibacteria bacterium | reverse complement strand
TGGAGATGGTGATGCCGGGCGACAACTCGAGTCTTGTGATCGAGCTGATCACTCCGATCGCGATGGAGAAGGGTCTGCGGTTCGCGATCCGGGAGGGTGGACGGACGGTGGGCGCAGGGACGATTACCGAAGTGTTGGAATAGAGGGAGCGAAGGGAAAGTAAGGAGGCGGCATGCCCAGAGACATCGTTGCGATGGCCTGCTCCGAATGCAAGAGGCGCAATTATTCGACGACGCGCAACAAGAAGACCACGCCCGACCGACTGGAGATGAAGAAATACTGCCCGTTCTGCAAAACCCATGTTCTCCACAAGGAGACGAAGTAGCCGAGCCGTGATGGGATGCCAGGCGTGCTCTCGGACCGGAAGAGCTCCTCGAAGTCACCTGTCAGGTGTCGACGCGGGGCTCGCTGGACCCTTTGAGTTGCAAACGAACGAGCGTAGGCCAGTAGCTCAATTGGCAGAGCACCGGTCTCCAAAACCGGTGGTTGGGGGTTCGAGTCCCTCCTGGCCTGCCAGACGGCACGGCGAGGGGTCCGAGCGAGCTCGGCTGCAGACGGTGATCCGGTGAAGATCTTCAACTACTTCAAGAGATTGCGAACGTTCCTCGTGGACGTCAGGGCCGAGTTCAAGAAGGTGTCATGGCCGCCGCGCCGCGAGGTCTATGGCACGACGGTCGTCGTCATCATCACCGTGTTTTTTTTCGGGTTCTATCTCTACGGACTCGATGTGGCGATGTCCTATCTGGCGGCCTGGCTGACCGGTCTCGTGGGAGGAGCGTAGGTGACAACGACCATGGCCAAACACTGGTACATCGTGCACACCTATTCAGGTTTCGAGAAGAAGGTTGCCGAGAGCTTGAAGCAGCGAATCTCGGCTTTCGGCCTCGAGGATCAGATCGGGGACGTTCTCATCCCCACCGAGGATGTGGTCGAGATGAAGGGTGGCAAGAAGGTCGTGAGCGCGAAACGCTTCTTCCCCGGCTACGTTCTCGTCCAAATGGAGATGAACGACGAGACGTGGCACGTCGTCAAGAACACGCCGAAGGTCACGGGCTTCGTCGGAGCGGGCCAGAAGCCCGCCCCGCTGACCGACGAAGAAGTCGAGCAAGTCATCCACCAGGTCACGGTCGCGGCGGCGGAGAAACCGAAACCCAAGTACACGTTCGAGGCGGGTGAGACGGTCCGGATCATCGATGGTCCGTTCAATAATTTCACTGGAGTCGTCGACGAGGTCAACTCCGATCGCAATACTTTGAAGGTCATGGTGACCATCTTCGGCCGTTCCACTCCGGTGGAACTGGACTTCCTGCAGGTGGAGAAAGTCTGAGAGGGGCATGGCAAAGAAAGTCGTTGGCCAGATAAAGCTTCAGATTCCGGCGGCGAAGGCAACACCCGCGCCTCCGGTCGGGCCCGCCCTGGGGCAACATCAAGTCAACATCATGGATTTCTGCAAGGCTTTCAACGCTCGAACTGCGAAGCAGGAAGGCCTGATCATCCCCGTCGTCATCACCGTATTCCAGGACCGCTCCTATACCTTCATCACCAAGACCCCGCCGGCAGCGGTGTTGTTGAAGCGAGCCGCCGGTATCGCCAAGGGCTCGGGCGAGCCCAACCGCAACAAGGTCGGCAAGGTGACGGATAAGCAGATCGAGGAGATCGCGAAGACCAAGCTGCCGGATCTCAACGCCGCGAGCGTCGAGGCCGCCAAACGTATCGTGGCGGGAACGGCCCGGAGCATGGGAATCGAAATCGAAGGATGACCCGAGGACGGAGCGAGGAAACCCCATGGGACTGAAGAGAGGCAAGAAATACCGCAAGGCGAAGGAAGGCGCGGGAGTCGAGATGTCGCAAAGCCTCGAGGACGCCATCGCCCGCGTCAAGAAGGCCAAATTTGCCAACTTCGACGAGACCGTCGAGGTCGCCATGCGGCTCGGGGTGAATCCGAAACACGCGGACCAGATGGTACGGGGGACGGTGGTGCTGCCCCACGGGCTCGGTGTGTCGCGACGGGTCTGTGTCATCGCCAGCGGAGAGAAGCTCAAGGAGGCCGAGGAGGCCGGGGCGGACGTCGTGGGCGGAGAAGACCTGGTCGAGAGGATTCAGCAGGGGTTCATGGATTTCGACGCCGTCATCGCCACGCCCGACGTCATGCGCAGCGTCGGCAAGCTCGGGAAGATCCTGGGGCCGAGGGGGCTGATGCCCAACCCCAAGACGGGAACCGTGACCTTCGAAGTCACGAGAGCGATCAACGAAATCAAAGCGGGAAAGGTGGAGTTCCGCGTCGACAAGACCGCGATCGTGCACGCCCCCGTGGGGAAAACCTCGTTCGCCGACAACAAGCTCGTCGACAATTTGCGGACCCTGATCGACATGGTGGTGAAGGCGAAGCCCTCGGCGGCGAAGGGGAAGTACGTCAAGAGCATTGCGGTCTCGTCCACCATGGGCCCCGGGATCCGCATCGACCCCGCGGCGATGGGGGCCAAGTAAGTCGTAGGAGCGAGGTTCACCGTGGATCGAGCAGGTAAACAAACGAACGTAGAAACGATGAAGCAGAGCTTCGGCTCGCTGAGCGCGGTCTTCGCCGTCGACTATCGGGGGCTGAAGGTCGAGCAGGCGACCGAGTTTCGGAGGAAGGTTCGCGAGAACGGCGCCAGCTACAAGGTGGTCAAGAACACTCTGGCAAAACGGGCGATTCGGGGCACGGATCTCGAGCTGCTCGAGCCCCATCTGAGTGGAATGATCGGGCTCGTCTACACCGAGAGCGATCCGGTGTCACTGGCCAAAGTGATCAACGATTTTGCCAAGGACGTCCCTGCGCTGGCGTTCAGGGTGGGGGTGCTCGCCGACAAGACGCTCGATGAGAAGCAGTTCAAGGCGCTGGCGGCGCTCCCCTCCAAGGAGGCGCTCCTCTCCCAGCTCCTCTCCGTGCTCCACGCTCCGATGAGGAACTTGTTGAGCGTGCTCAATGCTCCGGCGCGGGATTTGGTTTTGGTTCTGAAGGCCTACGAGGACAAGCTTCGTGGCCAAGGATAACGGGTTGGCCGCGGCCAGTAATTGGAAAGCATGAATTAGGAGTAATCTATGGCACAGTTAACGCAGCAGGACGTCATCGACTACATCAAGAACATGTCCGTCTTGGAGGTCTCCGAGATGGTCAAGAAGCTCGAAGACGAGCTCGGAGTGAAGGCCGCGGCAGCCGTCCCGATGGCAGCGATGGCGCCCGGCGCGCCCGCCGCCGAGGCGGCGGAAGAGAAGACCGAGTTCGACGTGATTCTGACGGCGGTGGGCGACAAGAAGATCAACGTGATCAAGGTCGTGCGCGAAGTCACGAGCCTGGGATTGAAGGAAGCGAAGGACCTCGTGGAGGGAGCGCCCAAGCCGGTCAAGGAAGGTATCCCCAAGGATGAGGCCGAGGAGATAAAGAAGAAGTTCGAGGCCGCGGGAGCCCAGGTGGAGCTCAAATAAGCTCTTGTCGACAGTTGAGAAAAGTTTCGAATCGAGCCCGTCGAGCTCGGGGGTGAAGTGTATCTTCTCGCTCGTTCGATGAGCAAAAGGAGTCGGAAGGGAACATGCAGAAACTTGCCGTGAATCCGTATCGGGAACGTGTCGATTTCTCCCGCATTCGGGCGATGATCCCCATCCCCAACCTGATCGAGATCCAGCGCAAGTCCTACGACCGCTTTCTTCAAATGAATCTCTTGGCGTCGGAACGCCAAGACCTGGGATTGCAGGCGGTCTTCAAATCGATCTTTCCGATCACCGACTTTCGCGAGAACTGCGAGCTGCAATTCGTCGAGTACGCCATCGGCGTTTGGGAGTGCAAGTGCGGGAAGCTCGAAGGGCTACAGCACCTCCGGCGCCGCTGCACCGGCTGTGGCGAGACGGTGCGCACGAACCCGTTGGGGGATCGCGAGATACCCTGCCCCGCATGCGGAAAGCCCAACGAGAATCGCGGGACGGTCTGTGATACCTGCGGGGACTCCGTCGGCCTCAAGCTCAAATACGATGTGGAGGAGTGTCAGGAGCGGGGGATGACCTACTCCGTACCCCTCAAGGTGACGATTCGCCTGACGGTCTTCGACAAGGACCCCGATTCCGGAGTGCGTTCGATCCGCGACATCAAGGAGCAGGAGGTCTATTTCGGCGACATTCCCTTGATGACCGACAACGGCACGTTCATCATCAACGGCACCGAACGCGTCATCGTCTCGCAGCTCCATCGTTCTCCCGGCGTGTTCTTTCACGAGGTGGACAAGGCGACCAACGCGTTTTTGGCTCAGATCATTCCCTATCGAGGAAGCTGGGTCGAGTTCGAGTTCGATCAGAAGAACCTGCTTCACGTACGAATCGACCGCAAGCGCAAGTTCCTCGCCACGGTGTTCCTCCGCGCCCTGGGGCTGCGTACCAACGAGGACATCATTCGCGAGTTCTACCACGTCGATACCATCGAGGTAAGAGGCGGCAAGCTCATTCTTCCCGTCTCCCGTGCGATCCTCGGCCGCCGCTTCAACCGGGACATCGAGGCAGAGGGTTCCAACGAGCCCGTCGTTCCTGCGGGTAAGCGCATCACCCGGGTCGCGATCGAGAAGATCGAAAAAGCCGGCCTGACGGAGATCGAGCTTTCGAGCGGGGACCTGGAAGGCGCTTCGTCGGTCGGGGACGTCGTGAATACCGAGACCGGCGAGGTCCTGGTGGATTGCAACGAGCCTCTTCCGGCCGACATCGTCGACATGCTGTCCGAGAACGGGATCACGAAGCTCGAGGTCTTCTATCCCGAGACCGAGAGCATCGGGCCGATACTCTCCTTGACGGCGAGGAAGGACACGATCCGAACCTCGGAGGAGGCGCTCATCGAGATCTACCGGCGCTTGAGGCCGGGGGACCCACCCACGCTCGAAAGTTCTCGCAGCCTTTTTCAGGGGATGTTCTTCAATCCCCAGAAGTACGATTTTTCCCGAGTGGGACGGCTCAAGCTCAGCACGAAGCTCGAGCTCGAGGGCGACCTGGACCAGAGGCTCCTGGAGCCGAAGGATTTCTTTGCCGTCATCAAGTACCTTCTCCAGCTTCCGCGCAATATCGGAACGGTGGACGATATCGATCATCTCGGCAACCGCCGGGTACGATCGGTTGGCGAGCTGCTCGAGAATCAGTTTCGCATCGGCCTCGTCAGGATGGAGCGAGCCATCAAGGAGAAAATGAGCGTCTATCAGGAAATGGCGACGGCCATGCCTCACGACCTCATCAATGCGAAGCCGGTCATGGCGGCGGTGCGCGAGTTCTTCGGCTCTTCCCAGCTCTCGCAGTTCATGGACCAGACCAATCCTCTTTCCGAGGTGACGCACAAGCGGAGGCTCTCCGCGTTGGGGCCGGGTGGCCTCTCGCGGGAGCGCGCCGGATTCGAAGTACGCGACGTACACCCCACTCACTACGGGCGCATCTGTCCCATCGAGACCCCCGAAGGTCCGAATATCGGGCTCATCAGCTCGCTGTCGTGCTACGCCCGGATCAACGAGTACGGTTTCATCGAGAGTCCCTATAAGAAGGTCGATGAGGGACGGGTTCTGGACCACGTCCAGGTGACGGCCACGGGTGACTCGACCTTCGCCGTTTGGGAGATCGTCGAGCGCCGCGCTTTCGAACGAGAAGTCTCCAGAATAGAAAAGGCCGGCGGAAGGGTACCCGAGGCCGATCCGCACGCTTTCTACCTCTCCGCCTGGGAGGAGGACCAGCACGTCATCGCCCAGGCCAACGCCAAGGTGGACGACAAGGGAAACCTCACCGCGGACCGAGTCAATTGTCGCCAGG
>DASPGQ010000567.1 GCA_035620555.1 Vicinamibacteria bacterium | reverse complement strand
TGGAGATGGTGATGCCGGGCGACAACTCGAGTCTTGTGATCGAGCTGATCACTCCGATCGCGATGGAGAAGGGTCTGCGGTTCGCGATCCGGGAGGGTGGACGGACGGTGGGCGCAGGGACGATTACCGAAGTGTTGGAATGAAGCCCAGGGGCTTTCGAGCGGAGAGAACATAAGAAATGGCAGTTATCAGCGAAAAGATCAGGATCCGGCTCAAGGCCTACGACTATCGAATTTTGGACCAGTCGACTCACGAGATCGTGGAGACAGCCAAGAGGACCGGTGCCCGGATCGCGGGGCCGATTCCCCTCCCCACGGTCAAGAACAAGTACACCGTCCTTCGGTCGCCGCACGTCGACAAGAAGTCGAGAGAACAATTCGAGATCAGAACTCACAAGCGCCTTCTGGACATCTTCGAGCCCACGCCGCAGACAGTCGACGCGTTGATGCGGCTCGATCTTCCGGCGGGTGTGGACGTCGAGATCAAGGCGTTCGGCAAGGAGCATTCCAAGTAGATGTTGATCGGCAAGAAAGTTGGGATGACTCAAAAGTTCGCCAGCGATGGCGCCGTCGTCCCGGTGACGGTGATCAAGGCGGGACCTTGCGTCGTCGTTCGTCTCAAGACCCGGGAGAGAGATGGCTACGACGCGGTGCAGCTCGGCTTCGTGGAATCATCGAAGAAGGCGAGAGCCGCCAACAAGCCTCACGAGGGTCTTTTCAAGAAGGCCGGGGTCGCCCCGTGCCGCGTGCTTCGGGAGTTTCGCATCGAAGGCGGGAGCGAAGAGAACCTTGCGGTGGGCGGCGCGGTGAAAGTATCCATGTTCACTCCGTCGGACAAGGTCAGCGTAAGCGGCGTCAGCAAGGGCAAGGGATTTGCCGGCGTCGTGAAGCGTCACGGGTTTGCCGGCGGCCGGGCGACGCACGGCTCGATGTTTCACCGCGCGCCGGGCTCGATCGGGCAGTCGGCCTTCCCGTCGCGGGTGCTCCCGGGGATGAGAGCGGCCGGCCATATGGGGCAAGATCGAGTCACGGTGCGAAACTTAGAAGTGATCGAAGTAATCGAGGACGAGGATCTTCTCCTCGTCCGCGGCGCCGTTCCCGGGGCGAACGGCAGCTATGTGGAGATCGTGAAAACGCGGAGTCACAGGAACGATGCCTAGTGTCGTGATGCTGGACGCCTCCGGCTCGCGGGGCGAAAAGCAACTGAGCGATGCCGTTTTCGGGGTGCAGCCGAACCGCCACGTGATGTACGAGGCGGTCAAGCATTTTCGGGCACTGTCCCGCCGAGGCACCCACGCCACGAAGAATCGGGCGCTCGTCTCCGGCGGAGGAAAGAAGCCCTGGCGACAGAAGGGGACGGGCCGCGCCCGGGTTGGCTCGAGCCGAAACCCGCTGTGGCGCAAAGGCGGTACGGTCTTCGGCCCCCAACCGAGGGACTACGCTTACAAGCTGAACGGAAAAGTCCAGCGCGGCGCGCTTCGCTCGGCCTTGTCGCTGCGGGTCAAGGAGGACGCGTTGAACGTGGCGTCAGGCCTCGAGCTCGATCGGCCGAGTACCAAGACCCTCAAAACCCGGCTCGAAGCGATGGGCGTGTCGGGACGAGTGCTCGTCGTCGACGAACGACCGTCGGAAACGCTGTATCTTTCGGCGAGAAACCTGCCCCAGGTCGACGTCAGGTCGGTAGCGGCACTCAACGCCTATCACGTGCTCGCCGCTCAGCGGATCGTGTTGTCCGAGCAGGCCGTGGCCCGTCTCGAGGAAAGGCTAGCGCGATGAACTTGCACGACGTCATCCGCGGGCCGCTCATCACCGAGAAGGCGACCACGCTCCATGAGGACGATACCGTTTGTTTCCGGGTGGCGGTCGACGCCAACAAGATTCAGGTAAAGAAGGCCGTGGAAAAACTCTTCGGTGTCAAGGTCGCCAAGGTGCGCACTGCCCGAATTAGCGGAAAGATGAAGCGCTACGGTCGCTTCGAGGGGAAGCGGCCCGATTGGAAGAAAGCCTACGTCACCTTGCGCGAAGGCGAGAAGATGATCGAGTTCTTCGAGGGGGTGTAGAAAACGATGCCGGTCAAGAAATTCAGGCCTACGTCCCCGGGACGACGTTTCTACACGGTACAGAGCTTCTCCGAACTATCGGACGGCAAGCCGCTCAAGTCATTGACCGAGCCCAAGCGTTCGACGGGAGGCAGAAACGACAAGGGGCGCGTCACCGTCCGCTTCCGCGGTGGGGGACACAAGCGACGCTACCGGGTCATCGATTTTCATCGCGGCAAAACCGAGGTTCCCGGGCGGGTCGCCTCGATCGAGTACGACCCCAACCGCTCGGCTCGTATCGCTCGCATCCACTATCGCGACGGAGAGAAGGCCTACATTCTTCACCCCGCCGGGCTCAAGGTGGGTGACACCGTGGTGAGCAGCAACTCGGCGGACATCCTTCCGGGGAATTGCATGCAGCTCGAGTTCGTGCCGCTCGGGACGACGGTGCACAACATCGAGCTCAAGCCGGGAAAAGGCGGTCAGATGGCGCGTAGCGCCGGCGCCGGCGCCCAGGTCGTTGCCAAGGAAGGGCGCTATGCACAGCTCAAGCTTCCCTCGGGCGAGGTTCGTATCGTTCACAAGGATTGCCGGGCGACCATCGGTCAGGTAGGCAACATCGAGCATGAGAACATCACTTTGGGCAAGGCGGGTCGAAAACGCTGGCTGGGCCGACGCCCACACAACCGCGGCGTGAGCATGAATCCGGTGGACCATCCCCACGGCGGAGGCGAGGGCCGAACCTCTGGCGGCCGCCATCCGGTCACGCCCTGGGGAGTTCCGACCAAAGGATACAAGACGCGAAACAACAAACGCACCGACGCCTTCATCGTGCGTCGCCGAGGCAAGAAGCGGGGTTAGCAAGGATGCCCAGATCGCTCAAGAAGGGGCCGTTCGTGGAGGATTCCCTCATGACGCGAGTCGATGTCATGAACGAGTCCGGCGAGAAGAAGGTTCTCAAGACCTGGTCCCGACGCTCCACGATCGTTCCCGAGATGGTGGGACACACGCTCGCGGTACACAACGGAAAGAAGTTCATTCCTGTTTACGTAACGGAGAACATGGTAGGGCACAAGCTCGGCGAGTTTGCGCCCACGCGAACGTTTCGCGGCCACACGACCAAGACGTCGGACAAGGCGTCGAGGGTGCCATAGCAGGGTGATGGGACATGGTTGAAGCAAGGGCCACCGCCAAATACGTTCGCGGCGCGCCTTCGAAGGCTCGCCTGGTGATCGATCTCATTCGCGGGAAGCGCGCGGTGGAGGCGCTGGCAATCCTCCGGAGCACGAACAAGAGGGTCTCGGGTCCGCTGGAAAAAGTGTTGCGCTCGGCCATTGCCAACGCCCAGCAAAAAGCCGTCGAGGAAGCCAAGCGAATCGACGAGGACGATCTCGTCGTGACCGCAGCCTACGCGAATCCCGGCCCGACTCTGAAGCGGGTCCGGCCGGCACCGATGGGTCGTGCCTACCGGGTGATCCACCGAACGAGCCATCTGACGATCCACGTTTCCGAGCGCGAGGAGGAATAGGAGATTTCAATGGGACAGAAAGTCCACCCGTATGGATTTCGCCTCGGGTACAACAAGACCTGGCGCTCACGCTGGTACGCCGCGAAGGAGTACGGCAAGCTCTTGCACGAGGACTTGAAACTGAAGCGCCAGCTCAAAAAGCGTT
>DASPGQ010000566.1 GCA_035620555.1 Vicinamibacteria bacterium | reverse complement strand
AAGCCGAGCGGCGGGCTCCGATGAAATTCTTCCCCAACTTTTTTCTGCGCGAGCTCATGGGCTGGGCGATCGCGCTCGCCATCCTCGCGGGCCTCGCTTCTCTGTTCCCCTGGGAGCTGGGAACCAAAGCGGATCCGTTCGCCCCTGCTCCCGCCGGGATCAAACCGGAGTGGTACTTCCTGTTCATGTTCCAAACGCTGAAGTATCTTCCGGCCACCGTCGCTGGCATCGAGGGAGAGCTCATCGGCTTGATCTTCTTCGGCATCGCTGGGCTCGTGTGGTTCTTCTGGCCGCTTTTCGACCGCGGGAAGTCGAGCTACCTCGTCCCGGTGGTGGGAGCCGCCGCTCTCGCGTTCATGGCCGTGATGACCTTTCTCGGTTACGTCGGCTCATGAGCGCGCCGATGACAGGCAACTCGAGGGTCCTCCTCGTCGGTTCCTTCATCACCCTGCTGGCCAACTCTCTGTCGGCCCAGAACAACTGCATCGACTGCCACGTGACGCTCGACGACGAAGCGCTCTCGGCTCCCGCGCGGGCGATGAGTGAAGACGTCCACGCCCAGGCTGGCATGGGCTGCGCGGACTGCCATGGTGGTGACCCCACGCTTGCGATCATCGATGGCGATTACGATCCGGCGAAGGAGCCCTCGACGGGCTTCGTGGGCGCTCCCGGTTACGCCGACGTCCCCCAGTTCTGTGGAAAATGCCACGCCGATGCCGCCTATATGCAGAGATTCAACCCCAACCTCGCCGTGGACCAGCTGGCCCAATACTGGACGAGCGTCCACGGGCAAAAGCTCGTCGAAGGGGCAACCGACGTCGCGCAATGCGTGAGCTGCCACGGGGCACACGGTACGCTTTCACCGCGAGATCCTCGCTCGCAGGTATACCCGACTCGAGTCGCCGAGACCTGCGCCGGCTGTCACGCGAGCCAGGAGCACATGGCCCCCTATGGCATTCCCGTCGATCAGCTCGAACAGTATCGCGCGAGTGTCCATGGACGCGCGCTCGATGGTGGCGACCTCAGTGCGCCGACATGCAATACGTGCCACGGCAACCATGGCGCGACGCCTCCGGGCTTGAGCTCGGTCTCGCTGGTTTGCGGAAACTGCCACGCGATCCAGAGAGAGTTCTTCGGAGCGAGCCCCCACTTCGAAGCTTTCGCCGAGATCGGAGAGCCGGAGTGTGAGACCTGCCATGGAAACCACGACGTCCAACATGCCGATGACCAGCTTCTGGGAGTCGAGGTGGGGCAGATCTGCGGTGACTGCCACTTCGAGGGAGAAGAGCCATACAACGTAGCCCAGGCCATGCGCGCCGACCTCGAGGAGCTCAAGACAGCGATTGCCGATGCGCGTGGCACCGTGGAGCAGGCCTCCGTGGCCGGCATGGAGGTCAGCGAAGCCGAGCTCGTTCTCATCGATGCGAACCAGGCTCTGGTGCAAGCCCGAAACGCCGTGCACGCCGTCTCACCCGAGACCCTGCGGGAAGAGACCGACCCCGGCAGGAACTTCGCACAGACAGCGCGAGAGATGGGTCTTTTTGCGCTGGAAGAGCTTCAGTACCGCCGAAGAGGACTCGCCGTATCCGTGTTCTTCATCCTTCTCGTCGTTGCGGGACTCTACTTCAAGATTCGACAGATCGAAGAGGAGAAGAGCCAATGAGAGTCGTCGAGGAAATTGCGTCAAAACACCCTAAGGTGCTGACCTTGCCCCGAGTGCTCGACCAGGGAACCGAGCCGTTTGACGGAAATCAGAGGCAGCGGTAGCGGTTTCGATGTCGGGAATGGATTTTGCTTGGATCTCGTTTCAGATGAGTCTGATACGCCTTTGCCCCTCAAGGAGGTTTGCGGGATGAGAATCCGCACCGCTGTTCTACTGATCCCCCTCGTTCTCGCGTGGTTCTCGAGCTCGGGAGTGGCCAGTCCTGCGACCTGGGAGAAAGCCCTGTCCCAGGGACGTATGGCGACCGTCTTCTCCCCTTCGACCCCCGTGGTGGGGACGGTACAAGAGAGAGCCGAGACGGAGGAATGCCTGACGTGCCATGAACAGGAGCTCACTCTGTTCAACCGGACCTACCATGCCACGGTGGAGGGAAGTTGCTACGCGTGCCACCAGGGTACGGCGGCCACCGAGCACCTTCAAAAACAGCTCGACGGTGAAGACTTTCCCGGTCCGGCCCTAGGAAGCCTGCCGGCCGAGGAGGCCAACGCCGTTTGCCTGTCCTGCCACGAGAGGAGCCATCACGCCGCGTGGGAAGGGAGCGCCCACGAGCGACGAGGTGTTCAGTGCATCGACTGCCACGCGGTGCATACCTTCGAATCCGACCGGAAGCAGCTGAAGACGGCGCAAGCGTCGGAGACCTGTTACCAATGCCACCAGTCCATCCGGGCCATGTCGCTCCGCACGTCCCATCATCCGGTGCGCGAGGGGTTGATGGGATGCGAGAGCTGCCACGACCCGCACGACGGCAGCCGGCCGAAGATGATCAAGGCCGACTGGACGAACGAGCTCTGCCTGCAGTGCCACACGGAAAAGCGCGGCCCCTTTCTCTGGGAGCACGCACCGGTTCGAGAGAACTGCCTGAACTGTCACAATCCCCACGGGTCGAACCACGACAAGCTCCTTCAAGCCAAGCTGCCTTACCTCTGCCAGCGCTGCCATCTCAATACCCGCCACCCCGGCACGTTCTACGACGGGTCGAACGCGGGCACGACCATTGCGGCGGCCAGCAACCGTGCAATCGAGCACGCTTGCAAGAATTGCCATCAGAACATCCACGGCAGCAACTCGCCGTCGGGACCCTATCTGGGACGCTAAGGGAGGAAAGCCATGAAGCACATCGTCACGATCCTGGCGCTGGTCGCACTGGCCTTCCCCGTGCTGGCCAGGGATGACAACCCGGAAGCCGCCGAGCCTGCAGAGACGGCCGCCTCGTCGGAAGCGGGAACGGAAAACGAGCAAGACGTTGGATTCCCCGGGCCGAGCCAGAGCGGGCAGGAGGCGCCCGTCGAAGCCCTGGAAGGAGCCGACTACAGTCTCGGTGTTTTCACCTTCGGCCTTTGGCAGCGGGACGCCGACACCATTTCGTCTAAGTTCCTCGAGTACCGAGACATTCCCAATGGGGCGGTCGCGCCCTACTTCCGCCTGCAGGGCAAGAAGGGTGACTATCGCTATGATCTGATCGGCTCCGATGTGAGTCAGAAGGACCAGCAGTATTTCGGCCTCTTCGAGGGAAAAAGCTGGAATTTCCTGTTCGACTACACCGGGGTTCCCCACGCTTTCGGAAACGGAGGTCTCAGCATCCTGATCCCCGACGAGGCGGCGAATCGCACCGAATGGCGGATCAGCGATACGTTGCAGGAATCCTTTCAGTCGTCCGTCGAGGCGTTGCCCTCGCGTGGCTATGTACCCCTACTGGGAATCGTTCAGCCCACCCTCGATACACAGCCCAACAACATCGACATCGAGTTGCAGCGCAACCGGACGAACCTGGCTTTCTCCGTCCTTCCCGCGGAGAGGAGCTTCAACATCGACGTCACGTACTTCCACGAGCGGCGTACGGGCGATCGCACGAACCACGGTACGTCGTTCGGCTTCAATAATGTCGTCGAGACGACCGATCCGATACGTTACGTCACGCAGGATTTCGGGGTGAGGGCGAGAACCAATGGAGATTGGGGCGTCGCTTTTGCCGGGGTGAATTTCAATAACTTCGCCAACCGCTTCGACACATTCGCATGGGACAATCCCTGGCGGGCCTTCGACTCGACGTCGAGCAACGCCTATCTGGGCCCGACCTCGACCACCGAAGGGCCGTCCCAGGGCCTCCTGGGCCTTCCCCCGGACAACGAGGCCTGGACGCTCAACGGCGGGACGACCCTCATGTTCGGCCGGACGACCCGGCTGACCGCGGACATGCAGGTCGGTCAGTGGAGTCAGAACCACGACCCGTTCATTCCCTACACCGTCAACACCGCGATCTTCACGCCGTCGGGGGAGAGCGCCGTGACCGCCCCGCTTCCGGCAACGACGCTCGACGGTACGATCGATGTGCTCGCCCTCAATGGGTTCTTGACGAGCCGGCTCACCGACGAACTCCGTTTGAACGCACGCTACCGGTTCTACCAGAACGACAACAAGACCCCTCGGGTTCGCTTCGAAGACGGGTACGTGCGATTCGATGCCGTTTGGGAGGAAATCCCCCGGATTACCGTTCCTTATGGCTGGGACAGCAGCTATTTCGACGTATATGGCACTTATGACGTGGGAAGTCTCATCGGACTCGAGATCGGCTACAAGTACAACCGAATCGCACGACAGTTCCGCGAGACGGAGCACACGAACGAGAACACCATCCGGGCAGCCGCGGATCTGCGCTTCGGGGGTGGTGTGCTCGTGAGAGGGCTCTACGAGTTCGGCACCCGCGACTACGACCATTACGACGCCGTCGAGGCCGAGGAGCACTCGTTCCTCGACCCGGGTGGGCCGGCCAACCAGACCGTCCTGCGACGATTCGATCAGGCGAAGCGAGATCGAAACCGTGTCGGCGCTCAGGTCCAGTACACTCCGGATTCGGGTTTGTTCAGCGTCTCGGCGGCCTACTATCTCAACAAGGACGACTATGACAACTCTCCGGTCCCATGCGATGCGGCCACGAGCTCGGATCTCGCGTTTTGTCCTGGCGGCGAGCAGGTCCCGCTAGGACTCCAGCAACTCGAGTACAAGACGCTCAGCCTGGATTTGGACATATCGCCGAGCACCGCCTACACGCTGTACGTCTACTACTCCCGGGAAGACATCTTCGATTTCCAGACCGGGCGTCAGAGTGGCGGCACGCTCAACTTCGATCCCACGTCGAACTGGAGCGCGACGGTGGACGACAAGGTCGATTCTTTCGGAGCGGGCGCCAACTTCACACTGGTCCCGCAGACGTGGTTCTTTGATATCTTCTATCGATACCAGAGGGTCGACGGGAACAATGCGTTCGAGGCAGGGCCAGCGCTCCGATCCCCTTCGAGTCCCGCGGAAGACATACCTCTGTACGATGACACGAAGTTGAGCTTCGTCTCGGCTCAGATCCGTCGCAAGTTTGCCGAGGCCTGGACCCTCGGGGTTGGCGGGTTCTACGAGGTCTTCGAGCTGAGGGATACCCAGACGGGCTCGGTTCTCAACTACATGCCGGGCTCGTTCTTCATCAACGCGAACAACGGAGACTACAAAGGATGGGTGGGTTGGCTGAATCTCACGTACAGCTTCAGCCTATAGTCGGCTTATTCGCCCGAGACGAAGAAGAGGACCGCGCACGACATACCGAAAGATGCTGAGCAATTTTCGCCGACCGACTGAGAGGACTCGTTGACTCTTCTCGACGCCGGCTTCGTTGCCCTGGCGCTCACGGGAATCGTTCTGATCCTGCTCGTGGTCGCCCGCCCGCAGCTCACCATCGAGCGTGGCGGCAAGATGCTGGCCTTCGTGGCCCTGTTCATCCTGCCGGTGGTCGCGACCTGGATCGGAACCACGCGACACCTGGAGCACTCGAAGTCCACTGGCTTCTGTCTGTCCTGCCACGAGATGGAGCCCTATGGGAGAAGCCTCCGGCTCGCGGACCGTTCCTATCTGCCTGCGGGGCACTTCCTGAACAATCGAGTGCCGAGAGACCAGGCGTGCTACACCTGCCACACGACCTACACGATGTTCGGAGACGTGCAGGCCAAGATGCACGGGCTTCAGCACGTCTTCGTGCATTATCTGGGTACGATTCCAGAGACCATCGAGCTCTACAACCCTTACAGCAACCGCGAATGCCTTCACTGTCACGCGGGTGCCCGGAGCTTCGAGGAGTTGGAAGACCACGTGGACTTCCGGCAGGAGATCGACTCTGGAGAAACGTCCTGCCTCGAGTGTCATGATTTCGTCCACGACATCGTCAATCTGGAGGGGCTCGAGACCTGGGAGGGCGTGAGCCAATGACACCTCGAAGGTTCGAGCTGCACAAACGACTACAACTGGCGGGCGCGCTCATTGCTGGCGGACTTCTCGTCGAGGTCATCACGATCTATTGGTCGCATCCTCTCGCTTTCGTCGCTTTCCTCTTGCTCGGCGGAGCCCTGGTTGGGGTGGGAGCGCTCCTCTACCTGTACTCGATCGTGTCGACTTAAAAGAGCCCTCCCGACAGGAGGCGATCGTGAACGATCGGCTGTCGCGCGTCGAATCCGAGGTCGAGGAGCTCTCGCGCCGCCTCGGAGACATCGAGGCGCGTCTCGGCAGCTTGGAACGTGGGGCCGGAGCAAAACACCCGGAGCCGGCCGAGGCCAACGCCGCGGCGACGAGCTGGGACCTGAGTCCTGCCGTCACCCTGTTCGGGCGGAGCCTCGTGGTGCTCGGAGGCGCGTATCTCATTCGCGCCCTCACCGAATCGGGAGCTCTCGGGTCGGCCTGGGGCATCGCGCTCGGTCTCGGGTATGCCCTGTTCTGGGTTTTGATGGCCGACCGGGCGGGCTCACAAAGAAAACCCCTGAGTGCGGCGTTTCATGGTGCCGCCGCAGCTCTCGTCGCCTTTCCGCTCTTGTGGGAGACGACGGCCCGATTCGCTCTTCTATCTCCGCCCGGGGGAGCCGTGCTGGTCGGTGTGGTCGCGGGTACGTGCCTCGCTGTCGCATGGCGCCAGCGGCTTCGGTCGTTCGCCTGGGTGACGGTCGCCGGTGCGACCTTTACCGCCATGGCGCTACTGGTCGCCACCCGGGAGCTCGCGGTATTCAGCCTTCTTCTCGTTCTTCTGGCCATCGGCGTCCTGTGGCTCGTGTACCATGCGGATTGGCCGTTCCTCCATTGGGCAGTCGCTGGGATCGCCGACTTGGGAGTGGCGGGGCTCACCGTCGCGGTGTTGCTCGAGAGAAGCAACGTTTCGCCAATCCAGGCATCGCTCGTGCTGCTCGTTTTCCTTTCGTCGTTCCTGTCGAGCTTTACGATTCGAATGCTCGTAAAACGTTGCCCACCCGGCCGCTTCGAGGTCGTCCAAACCGGCACCGTCTTGCTGATAGGATTTGGCGGAGTCATTCGAATCGCGCCGGCACCACTCTCCTTCGTCCTCGCCGTCCTCGGCCTTCTCGCGGGCTCCGCCAGCTACTTCGTAGCGTTGTCGAGGTCGGAGCTTCTTTCACCGTCTCGGTCTTACTTCGCGGGAATGGGATTCATCTTCGTGCTCCTCGTGATTCTCGCCCGGCTCGGAGAGCCGACGATCGTCCTGGCCGTGGCGGGACTCGCGCTCGCGTGGTTGAGCTCACGCCGCCGCGACCCCGAAATGAATCTTCACGCCGCCGGAATGTTTCTCGCCGCCGCGACCGGGCTCGGCTCCTGGGCCGCCCACGTGTGGGTCGCCCCGTCGTCCACGGCTTGGCCGTCAGCGCCCCCCGACGCCTGGGTCGTGGTGGTCGCCACAGCGGTCGCCATTGGCATCGCGGCGGAGCCCGAATCCGACCGCTGGTTCGCGAGATGGCGGGTCGCTCGCCTCGGAGAGCTCCTCGTCTTGCTCGGGGTTGCCGGTGCATGGGCCATCGCCCTGGCCGCTCCACCGCTCGTGGGACGGCCGGGAACGAACGCGGACCCCGCGATCCTGGCGACGCTCAGAACCGGCGTTCTTTCGGTCTCCGTCGTAGCGCTGGCCGCCCTAGGTCGCGTCCCGCGCTTGCGCGAGGCGTCCTGGCTCGTCTATCCACTTCTGTTCCTCGGCGGGATCAAGCTGCTCCTCGAGGATGTCGTGCAAGGCCGGGCCTCGACTCTCTTCCTGTCATTGGGACTCTATGGAATGTCTACGACCCTCGCGACACGATGGGTGCGGAAGGAGCCGTCCCGGTAGCACTAGCAGCTTTGCCTCGCGGCGATTCCGGGCGCGTGGGTCGAGCTCTCCCGCCGGGTAGTTACGCGAAACGCCCCATACGCCGCGTCAGGAAACCCAATCGAGGCTCCCTCGGCCGCTCCAGCCGTGCACCAGACAGACAAGCCTTTCTTTTGCAGTCAGTTGACGACCTGACATCCCGTGGAACGTCTGTTGCATTGAATTTCACAAGGAGTAGAGGACATGAAAGAGACCAGCCGTCATTACGTCCTGACTCGCGTGCTGGTGATCGCCGCTGTCGTCGCCGTCCTTCCGATGAGCGTTGGATTTCTCCTGATACAGCACTCGGCAAAGACGCGGCTGACCGACGCCGCGGGTGTGAACTTCGTGTCGTTCGCAGAGCAGGCGGGCTCCTCGGTCAATGCCGCGTTCTTGCGCGAGCTCGAATTCTTGACGAGCCTGGGACATTCGCCCGCCGTGCGGACGGCTCTCGTTTCCCACGATACGGATGACGCGAAGCGCTTCTTGGCGGAAACGGAGCGAGCGAGTGCGTTGCACACGCGCCTCGCGGTGGTCGACCGGGATCTCGAGCTCGTTGCCGACTCGGAGAGCTCCCAAGGCCTCGACCTTCCCGACGGGCTCATCGCCTCGAAGTCCTGGGCCTCGGTGGGAGCGGATCCCGGCGCATTGATTCTCGCACGGCCGATTAGCGACCCGGACTCCGGAGACTCCCTCGGCCTCGTGGTCGCCGAGTTGGATGCCGAGAGGATGTTCATGAGCGTTACCGATTTTCGCTCGGGCGATTCGGGCCGCGCCTGCCTCTTCGATCGCCGCTCCGGTCGTCTCCTGGCCGGTCGACGAGCAGAGTGTGGCGCGGGCAATCTCTATGCCCGTCTCGAAGACGTCGCCCGGGCCCGGAGCCAGGGAATACGGTATTTTCTCGCCGATGTCGAAGGGCCTGGTAGCTTCGACCGGTCCGACGCTCTGCTCGTAGCCTACGCCACTCCAGAGCTCGTGCGGAGCATGCCGGAGCTGGACTGGGTCGTCGCCGTCGAGCAGTCACTCGAGGAAGCCCACGCTCCGCTCGAGCCCATGTTTCGCGACCTGGTCCTGTACTTCCTGCTCATGAGTGGTCTCGTGCTCGCCCTGGCGGCCTACATGACGTTCAAGCTCGAGCGCCCCGTCACCGACGTCGATCTCGATTTGCACGAGGATGTGTCCGGTAAGCCAACGTCGGCGGGCCTGACCGCCTCAGCACGCTAGAAAAAAGAGGAGGTGAGCCATGGAACGGATCGAGTTGTTTCGAGAAGCGCTCAAGGAGCGCGTCTGCGGTATCTGCTTCGACCGGAACGACGACGGGACCTGCGGTCTCCCCAAAGGACGCGTCTGTGGGATCGAAGCGCATCTGCCCGACATCGTGAGAGCGGTTGAAGCAGAGCACAGCTTCGACCTTACCCCGTACGTCGAGTCGATTCGCACGAGGGTCTGTCCCAATTGCAGTCAGGACGAGGCGGGCCACTGCGTATTCCGGGAGAGCTTCGACTGCGCGGTGGACAACTTTCTCTACATCGTGGTCGACACGATCGAGGACGTTCGGGCTCGAGAGAAGGAACAGGCGAAGAGCCAGTAGCGGCACTCACCCATCCCAGCGGGCGAACGCCAGAACCGCATTCAGACCGCCGAAGGCGAACGAGCTGGAAAGCGCATGGGGCACGATGATGTGTCTTGCCTGGTTCGGAACATAGTCGAGCGGGCAATCAGGATCGGGCTCGAGGTAATTTGCCGTCGGCGGCACCACCCCACGCTCGAGAGCGAGCACGGTAGCGACGGCTTCCAGGGCGCCCGAGGCGCCCAGCGCGTGGCCGTGCATCGATTTGGTCGAGCTCACCAGGAGACGATCGGCATGAGCGCCGAACACCTCTCGAATGGCCCGAGTCTCGGTGACGTCGTTCAGCTGGGTTCCGGTGCCGTGAGCGTTGACGTATCCCACGAGGTCCCGATCGATCCCGGAATCGTCCAGCGCCGCGCGCATCGCCCGTGCCGCTCCTCGTGCCGAAGGCTTGGTGACGTGGGAAGCGTCGGAAGACATGCCGAAACCGACGAGCTCGGCGTGAACCCTGGCACGCCGCTCGAGCGCGAGCTCCAGTGACTCCAGAACGAGCGCACCTCCGCCCTCGCCCAGGATAATCCCTCTTCGGCCCCTCGAGAACGGTCGGCAGACGTCGCGTGCCACGACCCGCAAGCTGTCCCATGCCTTCAGGTGCCCGAGGCTGAAGGGCGCTTCGCTGCCGCCGGCGATAGCGCGCTCGACCATGCCGCGAGAAATCATCCAATAAGCGAGGCCCAAGGCGTGGGCGGCCGAGGCACAGGCGGTGGACAGCGTCAGGGCGGGACCTTCGATCGCCATCTCCATGGAAAGCTGGCTGGCCGCGGCATTGGCCATGGAGCGCGGCACCGCGAACGGGCTGAGACGGCGGCGCCCGTCACGATAGAGCTGGCGAAAGAGCTCGTCCTGGCTCGTCTGACCGCCCAGCGAGCTTCCGGTGACGACCGCGGCATCGGTCAGTAGCTCGAGTCGAAGACCGCTGTCCGCCACCGCCTCCCGGGCCGCGAGGAGCCAGAATCGAGCGAACCGGTCGAGCACCTCGCGGGAGCCCTCATCGAAGCCCGCATCGAGATCGAGCCCCGTGACCTCGGCACCGGTTGCGAACGAGAGCGCCGTCGCGTCGACCAAGCTCAGCTCGCGGAAACCGTGACGTCCGCGGACGAGGGACTCCCAGAAACTTTCCGTATCGTGGCCGATCGCCGAGACTACGCCGAGTCCGGTGACGGCGACGCGCATTCCTTATTTGGCCAGGACGAGTGGGCGGATCACCTCCACGACGTCGCACACGCGAACCAGCTGCCGCGCGTCGTCATCGGGAATCGTGATGCCGAGCTCTTCCTCGAGCTCCACCAGGAGATGAAACCCGTTGAGAGAGTCGATGCCGAGCTCTTCGAACGTGGAATCGAGGGCGATTTCCTCGGGGGATCTCTTCTGCATCTTCGCGATCGCGGTGACGACCTTCTCCGAGAGTGAATCCACCGGCCGAGTCTAGCACAGCGGGATCGGAGTAAACTGAGCGCGCATGTGGATCCACCTCGCCCGAACGGCGGGGCTCTTCCAGAGCGCAAGAAACGAATCCGCCAGCAGTCTCTCGCCATGCGCCACTCCCCTGCTGGCCCTTCGTCGTCGGATCGGTCGGTGAGCTTCGAGATCACCGTGGCGGTACTCGTTGCCGCAGCCATGCACGCCTTCTGGAATACCCTGGTGAAAACGAGCGCGGACCGGCTGGTCGACCTCGCGTCGTTGAATCTCTGTGCGGGACTCATCGGGCTCGCTCTGGTCCCTTTTGTCGGCTTTCCCGGGACCGAGAGCCTGCCCTATCTCGCCGGCACCATCATCTGCCATGCGGGCTACTACACATTTCTCGTGCTCTCGTACTCGGTCGGAGGGCTGAGCGTGGTCTACCCCATCGCTCGTGGGGCATCGCCGCTCGTCATCGCCAGCCTATCGGCTGTCCTCATCGGCGAACCGATCGAGCCGGGTCAGATTCTGGGTGTTGGTCTTCTGGTGCTGGGCATCGCGCTCATCGCATTCGGCGGGAAGCCCGGGCACGTCCAGAGTCGGGCCGTCGTCTATGCTCTTGCCACCGGCGTGAGTATCGCGGCCTACACGCTGACTGACGGGGCCGGTGCGCGCGTCGCGCGCACTCCCCTTTCCTACACCGCAGCACTGTTCGCGCTGAACGGCCTCGTACTGATCCCCGCGGTCGCCCTGAGGAGAAGCAAACCCAGAGTCGATTGGAAACGCGGTGCAGTCTCGGGCGCCCTGTCCGTGGGCGCCTACGGCCTGGTCATCTGGGCCATGACCCGGGCCAACATTGCGCTCGTTGCCGCCCTCCGCGAGACGAGCGTCGTCATGGCGGCACTCATCGGCACCGTCTTTCTCGGCGAGCCGTTCGGCCGTTACCGGATCGGAGCGTCGCTAGCCGTCGCCGCCGGTATCGTCCTTTTGAGGCTCTCCGCATGAGCGCGCTAGGCTTCAGGTGATTCCATGACCGGGAAGCGATTCGTCGTCGTCGACCACCGGGACCTCAGTCCCGAGGCACTCCGTGGGCTCATCGAGGAGTTCGTTACCCGCCAAGGAACCGACTACGGACTTCACGAGGCCACGCACGAAGACAAGATTCGGGACGTCGAGCGACAGCTCGACGCAGGCGAAGCCCGCATCGTTTTCGACTTCGACGAGGAACGCCCCAACATCGTCCCTCGCGACTGAGGGCGACCGCGGGCGCGCTATTCTTCACTACCTCCGGAGGTCGTCGGCCACAGGACGCCTTGGTCTTTCTTCGTGATCGGCTCTATTCCCTTGTAGACGAACTTCTGTAGGCGCTTACCCTCGTAGGTCTCGACGGTGTAGATGTTGCCCTTCGAATCGACCGAGAGGTTGTGCACGGCGAAGAACTGACCGGGCTGCCGCCCACCGTCCCCAAAGCTCGTGAGGATCTCGAGCGACTTGCGGTCGAGCACATAGACCTTCATGTTCTTGCCGTCGGCGACGTACATGTATTTCTGCTCTGGGTCCTTGGAGAAGTCGATGTCCCAAACCGATCCGTCTCCGAGTGTTTTCGGAGCGATGCGCGTCTCCGTCACGAACGAACCGTCTTTGCGAAACACCTGGATTCGGTCGTTGGGTCGATCACAAACGTAGACGAGTCCGTCGTTGGAAGGCTGGGCGCAGTGTACCGGGTTGCGGAACTGCTGAGCGAGCGGAGCCTCGGGATCGTAGCGACCCAGATCGGCATCATCGGGCTTGTTGCCGTAGGCGCCCCAGTAGCGTTTGAGCTCGCCAGTGTCCATATCGATCACGGCAACCCGCTTGTTCAAGTATCCATCGGCCACGTAGGCCTCGTTCGCCGAAACGTCAAAGGAGACTTCCGCCACTCTTCCGAAGCTCTCCTTATCGTGACTGTTGCCAGCCCATTGAGGCTCCGCGGCATCGGGAGGTGTGGTGAGACGGGCACCGGGAACGCCGAACTGCTTCAGGAATTTGCCGTCGCGCGTGAACTTCAGAATGTGCGCGTCGTTGCCGCCATTGCCGCCGATCCAGAGATTGTCTTTATGGTCGATGGTGATGCCATGGTTCGACGTGGGCCAGTCGTAACCCTCACCGGGTCCACCAAAATGACCGACGAGGTTCCCTTCGGGATCGAACTCGAGCACCGGGGGCGCGGGTACACAGCAATCTCCGGTTGGTGGATCCTGAGCGGCCCCCACCTCGGTTCGCTGATTCAAGCTGCCCTGCCGGTGGATGACGAAAACGTGATCTCGAGAGTCTACGGTCACTCCGATGGTCGAGCCCATCACCCAATGGTTCGGAAGCGGTTTGGGCCACAACGGGTCGACCACGAAGGCTGGCGAGTCGACCGTATCCTCCGACGCCGCCGTCTCGCTCAGCACGAGCTGGCCGAGGCCGAGAGCAGCGAGCACGGCGACGAACGCCCCGGCGACCATAACGTTTCTTTTGTTTCTCAGACGCTCCATCTTCCCACCTCTCCCCCGGCTCCGCCTGGCCGAGAATGGCCGACACTATATCCCGAGTGGCCGCGAAGCGTCCATCGAGGCCGCGGTTGTTTCATCGTATCGACCCCAATATGCTACCCGCGATGCGCTCTGCCAGGCGGCTCGTCATCCTCGCGACCTTCCTCGTCCCCGCGGTCGAGGCGCACGAAATCCCCACCGACGTAACGGTTCGAGCTTTCTTGAAGCCAGAGGGAGACCGACTCCGCCTCCTGGTTCGCGTCCCCCTCGCCGCGATGCGCGACATGAGCGTGCCGACCGACCCATTTGGTTACCTGGACCTCACTCGGGCGGACGCCGTGCTCCGCGATGCCTCGATCCTCTGGATCGCGGACTACATCGAGTTGTTCGAGGGTGAACGCCGACTCGAGAGTCCCGAGTTGGTGGCCGCCCGTGTGTCGATGCCGTCCGACCCCTCGTTCGGCCGTTTCGAAGACGCATTGGCCCACGTGCTGGGTCCCCCGCTGCCCGACGACACCGAGCTCTACTGGGCCCAGGGGCTCCTCGACGTCCTCTTCGAGTATCCGATCGAATCCGAGGAATCCCGGTTCTCGATCCACCCGGGGCTCGACCGGCTCGGGATGCGGGTCATCAACGTGCTGCGCTTCCTATCGCCCAATGGTGAGGTTCATGCTTTCGACTTCCCCGGAGATCCCGGGCTGATCCGACTGGACCCCGAGTGGTATCACGTCGCTCTCCGGTTCGTCGAGCTGGGCTTCTTCCACATCCTAGAAGGCCTCGACCATCTGCTCTTCCTGTTCTGCCTCGTCATACCGTTCCGGCGCTTGCGATCGCTGGTCGTGATCGTCACTTCGTTCACGATCGCCCATTCGATCACGCTCATGGTGTCCGCGTTCGGATACGCCCCGGATGCACTCTGGTTCCCGCCAGCGATCGAGACCCTCATCGCGTTATCGATTCTCTACATGGCCTTCGAGAACATCGCCGGCGCGAGGCTTCGACGCCGGTGGCTCATCACCTTCGGTTTCGGCCTGGTGCACGGTTTCGGCTTCTCGTTCCTGCTGCGGGAGACGTTGCAGTTCGCGGGGTCGCACCTGACGATGTCGCTCCTCGCGTTCAACCTTGGCGTCGAGATCGGCCAATTGCTCGTCCTGGCTCTCGTCGTTCCTGCCCTCGACTTCGTGTTCCGCTTCGTCGTCGCCGAGCGGCTGGGGACGATCTATCTCTCGGCGCTCGTCACCCACTCGGCGTGGCACTGGATGACGGAACGGCTCGACCGGCTGGGGCAGTTCGACTGGCCCCCGCTCGACGCAACCGTCCTCGTCACGGCCATTCGCTGGCTCATGGTGCTGGTAGGGTTGGCCGGAGCCGCTTGGCTCGTGTCCATCATTCGACAGCCGTCCAAACCCACACCGGGCGACGACGCCTCGGTCGGGCTGGAGAAGTGACGTGGGCAACCGAGCCGGATCCGAGAAAAAAATGCTCCTGACCCTTCGGTAATGGTGCGACGGCTCTAGCAAAAAGCCCCGAAGTCTGGTACGCTGGCGCTGCCCCGACCAGCGGGCGCGCGCCTGCGCGAACTCATCATCCGGGGGGATGTCGCGGCCAGGGGGAATGAATGGGATTGTTCATACCTGCGCGGGGACTACCCTCCGATCTAAGCCACGACGGAGAACGATAATGGAGAAACGGCTTCCCGCGGCAATCGTGTTGTTGGTGACTTTCGCCGCGAGCTCTTTCGCGCTCGCACAGGTTCATGGCACGGAGGAGTTCGGCATGAGCAAGAGGCAGCTGGTGGAGGCCATCGAGCGCGTCGAGCCGCTGATCTCCCAGTGCATGCGAGATGAGGGGTTCGAGTATGTGGCCGCCGATTACCGGACCGTACGAAGTGGAATGACCGCCGACAAATCCCTCCCCGGACTCTTCTCGTCCGAGGGGCGATTCATCAATGAGTATGGTTTTGGCATCGCGACCCTGTACACCGGGAAACCGCCGCAGCTCAACGATGGATACAGTCCGGCGCGCATCGGGCTGGGCGAAAGGAACATAGCAATCTACAAGAAGCTTTCCCCGGCGGACCAGGTCGCTTACAACCGGAAGCTCTTCGGCGAAAACCAGGAAATCAGCTTCGCCGTCGGCCTGGAGATCGAGAATTTCTCGCGGACCGGTGGCTGCACGCGAAAGGCCATCGAGCAGGTGTTCGACGCCGAACAGCTGAAGTCGACCTACTACAACCCGAAGGATGCTCTCATCAACAAGGACCCGCGCATGGTCGAAGCTCTCAAGGAATTTTCCGCGCGGATGCGGGAGGCGGGCTACGACTACGACCACCCCGATGACGTCGAGCCCGACATCAGAAAGCGGCTCTACGAGATCACGGGCGGCGGCACGGTCCCCGTAGAAGCGCTATCGGCGGCCAAGAAGGCCAAGCTCGAAGAGCTCCAAACCTACGAGCGCGCCGTCGCCAAGCTCACCCACCAGCTCGAAGGGACGGTCTTCGATCCCGTCGAAGACCGAATCGAACGAGAAATGTTTGCTCGCCGGCCACAATGATCGAGCCCAACCGAGCAACTGACTAAGGGTCACGCGGGGCGAGTCCAGTGAGTAAACGACGGATCGTGATCCTGTTCTCGGTGCTGGGGGTCGTGAGTCTCGCCGCGGCCGGAAGCTGGCTGGTGGGCTCCAACATCCAGTCGCCCGCGGAGATCGCCGCGAGGACGGCTCCCCCGACGCCATCACCGATCCTGGTACCCGTCGAGGAGCGCGTCATCAGTAGCGACGTCGTGTCGCGAGGCACGGCACGCTTCGGATTGCCGCAGTCGGTCTCGATCGTTCCTTCGGCCCTCAAGGCCGGCGCGGGCGTGATCGCCAAGATTCCCTCGCGGGGTACCCAGCTCACGGAAGGCGTGGCCGTGCTCATCGCCTCGGGGCGGCCGGTGTTCGTACTCGAGGGCTCCATTCCCCCCTATCGCGACCTCGTCCCCGGTATCTTCGGCGATGACGTCCGACAGCTGGAGGAAGCCTTGAACCGCTTGGGTTTCGACGCCGGTCCCGCCGATGGAACCTACGACGAACGGACCGGCGCCGCCGTCGCCGAGTGGTACACGTCATCCGGCTGGGAGCCCTTCGGACCGACCCCGGAGCAGTTGTCGGCCACCCGATCACTCGAGCGTGAGCTCGCGCAGGCGCTCGCCGAGAAGTCGGCCGCCGACGATGCCGCCGCCGCGGCGCCGCTCGCCGTCGAAGCCGCCCGAGCGAGCGCCGAGAGATCCAGCCGCGCCGCCGCCGCGGAGCTCGCCGTGGCTTCCGCGTTCCGTGACGAAGTTGCCCGGAATGTGAGCGCCTCCGCGGAAGACCGAGCCGAGGCCGACGCGCGTCTCGAGCTGGCCCAGGCGGCGGCAAACGCCGCTCGACTCGAGGCCGAGGTGTCGGTTCAGGCCGCGATCGATGCCGCGAAGGCCGCCGAGCGGAATTCGCAATGGGCCGATGAAATCGCGACACGGCTCGCCGCCGAACTCGAACAGGCAAAACGAAGGACCGGAGTGCAAGTGCCGGTGGACGAGATCATCTTCATTCCGTCTCTGCCGGTTCGTGTCGAGCAGATCGACGTGGTCGTCGGTGATTCCGCGAGCGGGCCGGTGCTAAAGGTGACGAACAATCAACTGGCGATCGATTCCTCCCTTCCACTCGACGAGGCACCCTACGTGAAATCGGGGATGCCGGTTGCCATCGACGAGCCCGCCCTCGGCATCGAGGCCAAGGGCGTCGTGGAGAGGGTGGCCGATACCCCTGGGACCGACGGAGTCGACGGCTACCACATCTACTTCGAGGTTCGCGTTCAAGAGACGCCCACCGCTCTGGAAGGATTTTCCTTGCGGCTGACGATTCCCGTGGAAACGACCGGGGGTGCCGTCACCGCCGTACCGATCAGCGCTCTGTCACTCGCGGCCGACGGAACGTCGAGAGTGCAGGTAGAAAACGAAGGTAGTCTCGATTTCGTCGTCGTCGAGCCGGGTTTGTCCGCCGACGGCTTCGTCGAGGTCACCCCAGTC
>DASPGQ010000565.1 GCA_035620555.1 Vicinamibacteria bacterium | reverse complement strand
TACCCTCTCCTTCTCGACCGGCACGAGCTTCCCGATTCCGACGTTACCTGGTCGCTGCCGGGGATGCGACTCGACCCCGAGGCGATGGAGGCCTTCCAGAACGCCATGCGCGAGCTTTCGGAGCGCTTCGAGAGCGGAGCCTGGAAAGAGAAGCTCGAGAGGATTCAGACCCTGGATTTGTCTCGGGTCGAGGAGCGGATGAAAGAGGTCGAGAGGAGACTGGAGGAGCTCGAAAAGGAGCTCGCCAAGGAGGCCAACAAATAAGAATCGAGTCGACACGCTTCGGGGAGCGGGATGCTATCTTGATTCATGCGCCAGGCCGCCTCGGGCGTTCTGATGATCGAGCCCGTGGGGTTTCGTTTCAGCGCCGAGACCGCCAGGACGAACCGATTCATGAGGGCGCCCGAGGCAGCCCAAAACGTTCAGCCTCTGGCCCTCAAAGAGTTTCGCGGGCTGGTCGAGACGCTCGAGCGGGCTTCCGTGGAAGTCCTCGTGCGCCAAGACCTTCCGGAGTCCGAGACTCCTGATTCGATTTTCCCCAACAACTGGGTCTCGTTTCACGAAGACGGCCGCGTCGTCTTGTACCCGATGGAGCCTCCGACCCGGCGGCGGGAGCGGCGCCACGATATTCTGGACTGGCTCCGAGATGAGAAGGGGTTCGATCTCGTCGAGGTCGTGGATCTGACGCACCACGAGCAAGTCGGTCGTTTCCTCGAAGGGACGGGGAGCATGGTCCTCGACCGGGTAAATCGTATCGCCTACGCAGGAATATCGGCACGCACCACGCCGGCTCTACTCGAAGCATTCGCAAGCAGATTCGCGTTTTCCGTCGTGTCGTTCCGCACCTCAGATGCCGAAGGTGACCCGATTTACCACACCAACGTGCTTCTGTCCGTTGGAACCCGGATCGCGATCGTTTGCGGCGCCGCGATTCCCGACCTGGGAGAACGTCGCGCGGTTTTCTCGTCGCTCGAGAGCACCGGACTGGAAATCCTCGACATCTCCATGGAGCAGCTCCACGCGTTCGTGGGAAACACCCTCGAGCTTCAGGATCTCGAGGGCGAGCCCCTCTTCGCCCTCTCCGATCGGGCCCTCGCCGCTCTGCGCCCTTCGCAGAAGAAAGCGCTCGAACGATACGGAAGGCTCGTCGCGAGCCCGATTCCGGTGATCGAGGACTCCGGTGGAGGCAGCGTGCGCTGCATGCTCGCCGAGGTGTTTCTCCCTCGACGAGCCGGCTAAGCGGGTCGCAGTCGCGCCGCCACCTTGCTCTTCTAGTCGCTCCTTCGGACGTAGCTATCTTGATCCTATGTAGAGAACGATATAGCATGCGCTGGTGAGACTGACGTACCAGGGGGCTCTCGTGCTGCAGGCGCTCGCTCGAGGCGTCGGTTACGGTTTCGACATCATGGACTTCACCGGCCTCCCGAGCGGCACGACCTATCCCATTCTCCGGCGTTTCGAAGTGGAACGGCTGGTGCGCTCGCGGTGGGAGGATGGAAGAAGCGCGGCGCGGGAGGGCCGGCCGGCTCGACGCTACTACGAGCTCACCGCCGCGGGCCGGAAGGCGCTCGGCGCCGCTCTCGAGCGCTACGGCGAAAGTCGCCTCTTGCCCGATAAACTGCCCGCCTTGGAGCCCGAGTCCAATTCATGAGCCGACGATTCGCGCATGCGATCGCCCTTCGCCTTATCGATGCGGCGAGCGCGATCGTGCCGGCTCCCCGGCGAGATCGTTTTCGCGAGGAATGGCGCGCCGAGCTCTGGCACGCGCGGGACACATACGGCCGGTGGAGACTCGTTCGCACGTCCATCGGCGCCTTTGCCGATGCCCGCCTTTCGCGCCGCCTCCATCCCGGGAACCCAAGGAGGAATAGGATGTTGAGACGAGACCTCGCTCTGGCCCTCCGAGGGTTCGCGAAGCAGCCGCTCTTGGCTCTCGTCGCCGTTTTCACCCTGGCGGTGGCGATCGGGGCCAACACATCGATCTTCAGTCTCGTCAATGCCGTGCTCTTGCGGCCCCTGGACTACCCGGAACCGGAGAGCCTCGTCAAGATTCGGGGGAGGGATCTCGAAACGGGCGTCCTGCGCAATCTTTCCCCTGCCGACTTCTACGATCTCGCTGCGGCAAGCCGAACGATGGAATCGATGGGCGCTCATGGTTGGGTCGGATTCTTCACCGTAACCGGTGAGCTCGAGCCCGAGCGCGTCGGGGGTACGACCGTGACCGCCGGATTCTTCGAAACGCTCGGGGTAAAGCCAGTCATCGGCCGCCTGTTCACCGAAGAGGACGATCAGAAGGATGCACCACCGACCGTCGTCTTGACCCACGCGTTCTGGCAGCGTCAGTTCGGCGGTCGATTCGACGTGGTGGGGGAGAGTCTCACCGTCAACGCCGTTTCTCACGAGATCGTCGGGGTGCTACCGCAAGGTTATACCCACCCCGAGCCGAATCCGGAGCGCGAGCCCGCTCTGTACACGCTCTACCAGTTCGACCGAAGCGATCTTTCGCGCGACGGCCGGTTCGTTCGGGCTGTGGGTCGACTGGGGGAAGGTCGCTCGCTCGACGAGGCCCGAGCCGAGCTCGAATCGATTGCCGCTCGGCTCGAAGAAACCTACCCTGAATCGAACATCCACCGAGGCGTTCACCTCGAATCCTTGAAGGAATCCATCGTCAGCGATGCGCGCGCCGGCCTGCTCGTTCTGTTCGGCGCGGTCGGCGCGGTGCTTCTCATCGCCTGCGTGAATCTCGCCAACCTGCAGCTCGCTCACGGAGCCAAACGTCGACATGCGCTTGCCATCCACGCGGCCCTGGGCGCTTCTCGGTTTCGCCTCGTTCGAGCGCTCGTCATCGAGAGCATTCTCCTCGCCTTCGCCGGAGCCGCTCTGGGTCTTCTCCTCGCCTACGGGACGAGGGGTCTCATCACCGGGCGGTCCATTCCCCGAGCGGGGGAGCTTAGTTTCGACACCTGGGTGTTCGTATTCACGTTCCTGGTTGCGTCGCTGACGTCGCTCGTCTTCGGGCTCGTGCCCGCGCTCTCGCTCTCCAATCAGAACCTGGGAGGTCTGGTCGCCGAGAGGGCAACGAGGGGCGCGAGTGCGAGAAGGGGATCGAGACGCGTCTTGATCGCCGCGGAGATCGCGATTTCCGTGGTCCTGCTCGTGGGAGCCGGGCTGTTCGTCAAGAGCCTCACCCAGCTACGGAGTGTCGCGCCCGGTTTTCGAGCCGACCGTGTCTTGACCATGTCGGTCTCACTGCCTCTCGCTCGCTACGAGGAGGGCGAGCAGATTCCCTTCTACGAGGAGCTCTACGAGCGTCTGCGCTCGCTTCCCGGCCTCACCTCGGTGGGAGCCATCAATATCCTGCCGCTCACCAACAACTACTCCCAGGACGGCTTCCAGATCGACGATCGGCCCGTTCCCCGAGGAGAGAATCCCTCGGCGGAAGCGCGCTCGGTGAGCGCCGGCTACTTCGATGCGTTGGGCGTGCCTCTGCTTCGCGGACGTCTTTTCGACGAGCGCGATCGGGTGGAATCGCCCGGCGTCGTGATCATCAGCGAGGCCATGGCGGAGAGGTTCTGGCCGAACGAAGATCCGGTGGGAAAGCGCATCACTTACAACCGCGGGATCCCGGACGAGCTGAGCCTCGAGGTCGGCGGCGCCGGGTCGCGGGAGATCGTGGGCATCGTGGGAAACGTCAAACACCTGGGTCTGGACGAGGGCGTTATCCCGATGTTCTACACGCCTCAGCCACATCAGCCGTCGTTTCACACCATGACCCTCGTTCTGAGAACGTCTCTCGAGGCCGAAACGGTGGCGGGAGCCGTACGAGCGGAGCTCGCTCGAATGGATGACCAGATCCCACTCTATTCCATTCGCCCACTCGATGACGTTCTCGACGCCGCGGTCGCCTCGCCCCGTTTCCGCACGATCGTGGTCGGTCTTTTCGCCGCCGTTGCCCTCGGACTCGCTCTCGTGGGCGTGTACTCGGTGATGCGCCTCGTCGTCAGCCAGCGCGAGCAGGAGATCGGTATCCGAATGGCCCTGGGCGCGAGGGCAGGGGACGTCATCGGGATGCTCGTGGGAGAGACGATGAGACCGGTGGTGCTCGGCCTGCTCCTGGGTGTCATCGGAGCGCTCGCACTGGGACGGTTCGTGGCGAGTCTCCTGTTTGGAACGACCCCCAGCGATCCGGCGGTCTACGTTTCGGTCGCCGTCGCGCTCGCGCTCGCCGCTTTGATTGCCACGCTCGCTCCCAGCTTGCGTGCCGCCCGGATCGACCCCATCCAGACGCTTCGCCCCGAATAAAAAGCGAGCGGCCCTCGCTCGGACGCTGTAACGCTCCGAGCGAGGGCCTTCGAAACTCGCCTAGTCTACGTAGGTTGCCTCAATTGATGTTGATGGTAATGGAGTGCGAGCCCATCCCACCACGCATGTCGGTAGCCGTTGCCGTGATCGTATGCGTACCCACGGTGAGTGAAGACGTGGCGAGCGAGCTTCCCATTCCGAGGACGCCGTCCAAATCCGAGCTCCATTCGATGCTCGAGGAAAGGTCTCCGTCGAGCCAGTCCATCGCGGTGCCCTCGAACGTCACTTCTACGCCGAATCCGAAGTTGGAGTTGTCCAGCGGCGAGGTGATCGTCACCATCGGGACCCGGTTGGTCGTGGGGTTGCAGGCCGTGTTACCGGAGTCGGTAAACGCCTGGCCCGCTTCGGGTACGAACTCCCAGTCGTAGCTCGCGGGGTTGAGCGTCAGCTTGAGAACTCCATAGGCGGTGTTGTCTCGCACCTGGCTGTTCGCCTGGTTATCCAGGAAGGCGGCGTGGAACCTTCCTCCAGTTCCCACGACGAACTCGCGAATTCCCGTGGAATCGGCGATCCCGCCCGGATCCTGAGGCGCCAGCCTTTCGTAGATTTGATCGTTGCCGTTCACGACGACGTCGGCACCGTAGTCGTAGAGCAGGCGCCAGAAATCCAGCACGCTGTCTCGATCGACGAGCTCACCCGAGCTGAACCGCGGGTGGTGCCAGTAGGCCACGGTGCAGGCATTCGAGTTAGCCTCGAGGTCGTCTTTGAGCCACAGCCCTTGAGGCGAGTTGAGACCGCAGCCTCCGACCCGGTTGCAGACGCTGTTGAGCACGATGACGTGCCACGCACCCAGCTCGTAGCTGTAATAGCCGGTTGCTGGTTCGCCGGCGGCCGCGCCGAAGTAGTTGAAGTAGCCCGTTGCCCCAGGGGTGTTGTACTCGTTCGTGCCGATCGAGGGACGGGTTCGCGACTTGTGGCGGCCCCACACGGGATCGTAACAGGTGGTGAACTCGGAGGCGCTGCCGGTACTGAAGGCATTGTCGCCCGTCGTGAACACCGTTCCCGAGATACTGTCGAGAAGCTGAGCCGTCTTTTCGTCATCGTTGTCCAAGCAGTCGGAAACGTCGCCCGCGCCCACGAGCACTGGTGGGTCGGTGTCCCCCACGATGATGACGACATGGTCTTCTCCGGTGAGCAACACGGAGTCCTCAACGGTGGCGGTGACGACGTGCACCCCTACGGAAAGGGTCGTCAACTGGAAGCTCGCTCCGGTCCCCAGGTCTCCGTCGAGGTTGGAGCTCCAGCTCAGATTGCCGGATATGGGCCCGTCCTGTGTGTCGATCGCCGTACCGTTGAACGTGATCATATCACCCGAGTTGAAGTACCCTCCGTCGCCCGGCGATGCGATGGTAACGACCGGCGGGGTCTCGCCCGGCGGCACGACCGAGATGATGATTTGATCGGTCCCGTCGAGGCCGCCGCTGTCCGTAACCGAGGCGGTGACGGTATGGACGCCCGTGGATAGGGCAGAGGTGCTGAAAGAGCCCCCGTTGCCGATGAGCCCATCGATGCTCGAGGTCCACCCGAGACTCGCCGTGAGGTCACCATCCTCCGTGTCGTTGGCGGTTCCGGTGAACAGAATCGTGTCGCTTTCGTTAAAGAAGGACCCGTCGGCGGGCGCCGTGATCGTCGCCGTCGGCGCGAAGTTTCCGACTTTGATGGTGATGGCATCCGACCCGATGAGGCCTCCACTGTCCATTACCGATGCGGTGATCGAATGGAAACCGAGGGATAGCGTGCTCGTCGAGAACGATGCGCCGGTCCCGATGTTTCCGTCCACATCAGAAGTCCAGACGAGGTTCGCCGCGAGGTTCCCCTCCTCCGCATCCACGGCCGCGCCGGTGAACTGGATGTTGGCTCCCACGGCGAAGCTCGCCCCATCGGTCGGATTCTGTATCGTCACCACGGGCGTCTGGTTCACCGCGCAGCGCAGATCGAGCTGGACGGTCAACGTGGCTCCAGTTTCGACGGAAACGCCGTCATTCAGCGTCACGGCGTGTCCGGCGCGGAAAACGACGGAAGCCGGAGCCATGATCGTGTAATCAGGCCCGACGCTGAGCGTGCCGCAGGCCCACACGAGGCGGTCAGTCGTGACCACGTCGTTGGACACCGTGGCATCGCCGGCGAACTCTGGGGGGAGGTAGTTGATGTGCAGCGACGGGGCCTGGCTTGGATTCCCTTCGAAGGACACCGCGGTCCGCAGACCGGTACCGCTGAGGATCAACGCGAGAGAATTTCCACTCGTCCAACCCCCTCGGTCCACGATCTCTTGAATGATCGGGGCCAGGTTGGGAGTGCGCTCGCCGGCGCCGGCTTGCCCCACCGTATCCCAGGGCGGCGGGGACCAGCTCATCGCCGACGCGGTTCGCGGCCGTTGCGAGATGTTCCCGTTGGACAGGACGAAGGTCGCCGCATTATCGGCGGCCTGTCCCTCGATGACGAGTGCGGTTGGCCCTCCGTGCGCCTCGTCGGCATGAAACTGTACGTAGGCTCCAAGAATCTTCGAGCCCTGCGGCACGGTGACGCCGTTGAATCGAAGTCCAACGACCTGGACGAAAGCCTGCGCCGACGTCATTTGGAGATCGGCGCTGTTCAATGTCACGAACCCTCCCTCGACGAGCTCCTCGGCGTCGTCGGACAGCGCCGCGACCTGAGAGTTGGCTACCGAAGTATCGACCGTCCCGGTCACGGTGAGCGTGACCTCGTCGCTAGCCACGAGCTGTCCGTCATGCGCCGTCAGGCGGAACGTGTACGTGCCCGGCTCGAAGAAGCTGACGAGCGTATCGACCGCCGCGGGGTCGTCGAGGACCGCCAGTCCGGGGCCGCTGAGAAGCGTCCAGAACGTCACCAGGGTGGGTGGACTCGGAAGGCCGTCGTCGGAAACCGTTCCGTTCAATAGAGCGGAGGCCGCCAACGTGACGGCCTGGTCCGGACCGGCGGAGACGCTCGGAGGATTGTTGCCCGGCGTCAAGGGGGGAAGAGACATTTCGAAGATCTTGCCGTCGTTCTCGTTGGGGTTGACGTTGTTGTCCACGCCCCGGTCGGCCACGTAGAGATTGAAGATCAGCGCGTCTTGACTGCTGGGTGCGTAAACAAGACCGGACGGTCGGTTCGGCACGGCCGAGGAGATGTCGATCATGCGTAGGAGCGTGCCGTCGACGGTTACCTGGGCCACCAGGTGCTCCGGCTCCCCCACGATGTAGAGATGATTTCGCAAGTGGTCGAAGGCGATGCCCTCGGGGACGGTGATGCCGAAGACCTCGGTGTCGAAGCTCGTCACCACGTCGTCGCCGCCCACGGCGGGTACGCCGTCGAACAATCCGTTGACGCCGGGGCTCACGCGATAGATTTCGGAGCTCAAACTGTCGGCGACGAAGAGAACGCCCTGCGTCGTGTCGTAGGCGATGCCTTCGGGGTCGTTGCTTCCGAAGACGCCGGTGTCGAAGTCTCCCGCCACAATGTCATCGACGGTGCCGAACATGCCATCGGTTCCGGGTGCGAGCTCCCACACCTGGACCAGATTGTCGTCGGTAAAAAAGAGATGCCCGGTGTCGGGATTATAGGTGACTCCCGTCGGCTCGTCAGAGAACGACAACGTGTTGAACGTGTCGACCAGGCTGCCCGCCGTGGTCGCCTCGAAGACGTTGGCGTCGGCGTAGATTGCCATCTCGTTGACCTCGGAGTCGGCGATGAACAAGTTGCCCGAGCCGTCGTAGTAAGCCAGGCCCGACGGATCGGGGCTCGGAGGCCCGAACTGCGAAGTGTCGATGGTCTGGACGAGGGTCGCGGTGGTCGACGGCAGCATTGCCGGCGGAGCCGGATGAAACGACAACTCGAAAATTTCTTCACCCGCGCGTCCCGAGCTGGAAGCGGATACATACAGGCTCATCCGCGATGGGTCATCGGTCGTGTCACCGCTCGGCGCGAAGCTCAAGCCATGGATGGCGCTGAGCCTGAGAGAGGAAATGTCGCGATAGGCCACGACCCGGCCGCTCGCGCTCAGCTCGAACATTCGCTGCCGCGAGATGCTCGCGACGTGAAGGTTGCCGCTCTCCGGGTCGACTGCCAGACCTCGAGCATCGTCGAGTCCCGCACGGCCGAGATCGATCTCGGAAATCGCGCTGAACTCCAGGCTGCCGTCGGCGAAGCGCCGGGCGCGCACGATTCGAGCTCGGGTGGCATCGAGCAGGTAGATGTCTCCGGTGTGGGCATCGACCGCGAGGCCTCTCGCGTCCTCGACTCCGAGTGCCGTCGCGTCGGAACGTCGGGCGGAATCCCGATCGAGCGTTCCGTCCGCTCGTATCGAGAGCTCGATCCACTGCCGTCCACCCGAGAGATAAGCCAACATCCGGCTGGCTCGACCGTCGACGGCGACGTTGATCGGGTCGATGCGATCGGCGAAGCGCAGCAGGTCTCGGCGCTCACCCGTCGAAGAGAAGGTGAGGATGTCAGAAACGGCGCTCCGGGAATCCGATTCCCCGGCGCGGACCATGAAGAACGTGTTGCCTCTAGGAGAGAACGCCGATCCGGCAACCTTCGAGCCAGCGAGCTCTTCTTCTCCGACGGTGCGGACCAGCCTCCAATCGGACTCACCCTGGGCTGGGCTCGTCCGCGGGAGGGCGATGACGAGGAGGAGCGCTAGTGAAAAGACGAGGCGCGTCCCCCGACCGATGATGCGAAATGAGGAAAGTTGATTCGTTGTCTTCATGGTTAGAAGTTCCTAGGTCTCGTCCCGCGGTCCCTCCGAGCGGACCGCTCCTAGCGAAAAGGGACCCTCCTGCGTTGGAGAATCCACGTGAGAACGTCCACGCTAAACAGCCACTGCAACGGGGAGGTGCTGCACTAGCTCGATGCAAGGCCTGCTTGGTGGGCGTGAGCTAGGAAGGGTGGGGAAGATCCTCGCTTCCCAGGGAAGCAAAGCCTCAGCGATCTTTATAACGACTTTCCGTCTTGATGTCAATCAGAAAAGGACGCAGGTCAAATTGGCCACGCCCGTAGAGCCGGGTGATGGCCGGTTTTGTTCCATGGACGCTATATCTTGTCGAGCGCCTGAGCGAGATCGGCGATCAAATCCACTCCGTCCTCAAGCCCCACCGAAAGCCTCACCAGGCCGTCGGTAATCCCAACCCGCTTCCGCTCGGCCTCGTCGACGTCGGCATGCGTCATCGTCACCGGATGGGTTACGAGCGACTCGACGGAGCCCAGGTTCTCCGCCAGGCTCCATAGCTCGACGGCGTCCATGAGCTTCTTGCCGGCGGCGAGGCCGCCTTTCAACTCGAACCACAGCATCGCGCCGAACCCCGTGGCCTGACCCTTGGCAAGGTCGTGCTGGGGGTGGGACGAAAGACCGGGGTAGCAGACGCTCTCCACCTTGGCGTTCGATTCGAGAAAACGCGCGATCGCCATGGCGGTCTCCGACTGAGCGTCCATCCGGATGCTCAGGGTTTTGACTCCTTGGAGCGTCAGCCAGGCCACCTGGGGGGACAGAATCGTGCCCGTCGCGTTCTGCACGAAGCGGACCTGCTCGTCGAGCTTGGCCGTCCGACTCACGACCGCGCCTCCGACCGTGGCGTTGTGGCCGTCGAGATACTTCGTCGTGCTGTGTACGACGAGCTCGGCGCCGAGCTGTAGAGGTTTCTGGTAGTAGGGCGTCAAGAACGTGTTGTCCACGGCATGAGGAATTCCGCGCTTCCGCGCGATCTCGGAAACGGCGGCGATGTCGGTGAGCTTCAGAGTTGGGTTTGCCGGCGTTTCCGTGAGAATGAGCTTCGTCTCGTCCCTGATGGCGGCGCTGACGTCCTCGGGCCTCGACGTATCCGCGAAGGTGAAGCTCACGCCGAAGCGCTGAAAGATTTTCGTGCAGAGGCGATAGGTACCTCCGTAAGCGACATCGGAAACGATCGCATGGTCGCCCGCGTTCAGGAAGGCGAGAACAACGGCCTGGATGGCGGCCATTCCCGTGGCGAAACAGGAGCAGTCGGCGCCCCCTTCGAGCGCGGCGAGTTTCTTTTCGAGAGCTCTGACCGTCGGATTCCCCGAGCGGGAGTAGGAATAGCCCTTCGAGAGGTACTCGTCGACCGAGCGTTGCACGAAGGTCGTCGACTGGTAGATTGGGGTCAGAATCGAGCCGGTCGTCGGATCTGGCTCGACCCCTGCGTGAATCTGTTTCGTCCGAAAGCGCATGGTTTCTCCTTCGCCGGCGGGTGATGCTAACTCGAAACGGCGTTCGCGAGCTTTCGCAGGATACCGTCTGGCTCGCGAAGCGCCAAGTGGACGATTTCATCGGCGCGCTCTTGGCTTGCGGCGACGGCATAGATACGAAGCTGAGGGGCGTTGCCCGAAGGCCGAATGTGGGCGATATCCCCGTTGTGAAAATGAAGCCTGAGTCCATCGAGCCGGTCGATCCGGTCGACCCCATCGAAGCCGAGCTCGGATGAAAAGAAGCGGTCGAGCTGCGTCTCGCCCTCGAGGGAAGAGAAGTGCTCCAAGACGGCCCGGCTCGTGTCCTGAGGAAACTCGTCGAGAAGTCCCGCCTTGCTGAAACGCCGGGGAAGTTGTGCGAAGAGCTCGACGAGGCTCTCATCTCGTTCCCGAGCCGCGTGCAGGATCGCCAGGATGGGGAGCACGGCATCCCGCGACGGCAGCGCCTCGAGACGCTTGCCATCTTCTTCGATTGGCGAGCCAATCATGAAGCCCCCATTCGCCTCCCACCCCACGACGCGGCGGTAACCACCCGACTCGCGAAGCTCTTCCATCGCCTTCACCACATAAGGCGATCCAATCTTCGTCTTGGTAACCGGAACGCCGCGCGCCTCGAACCAGATATCGACCGCATCGTTCACGCTCACCGGTACGGCAACGGCGTCCGCCCGCAAGAAATCGGCAACCAGAATTCCGACGAGATCCCCGCCGAAGAAGCGCACGCGCCCGTCAGGCTCCACACCGGCGATGAGCGGACGATCGCTGTCTCCATCCGTCGAAACGATGGCATCCACCGGGCTTTCGTTCCCGATCTCCTGCAGCTCGCGAAGCCGCTCCTCGGTGATGTCCTCGGTGTCGATAGGAACGAAGGCGTCGCTTCTTCGGACCGCTCGCACTTCCGCGCCGAGTCGTCGCAGCAGCTCCACCAGCAGATCGCGCCCGACGGCAGAGTGCTGGAACACCGCGACCCGCCGTCCGGAGAGGCCGTTTTGCGGGAAGAAATCCAGATACCTTCTCGAGTAGGTGCTCGCGCCTTCATCCACCGGTCGGGGAAGCGAAGGGCGTCGTCTCGGCTTGAAGGATCCATCGTCCGCGAACGGGGATTCGTTCTCGGGCCTTCGGTATTCGATGCGGCGGGCCCGGGAGACCGCTCTTAGAATGAGATCTTCGTCCTCCTTGAGCACCTCGCCCGATGGCTTACCGAACTTGATGCCGTTGCGGTCGAAGGGGATGTGGCTGCCGGTGACCATGATGTGGGCGCGACCCTTTTGGATCGCATAGAACGTCAACGCCGGGGTGGGTAGGCTCCCCAGGTTCTCGACCCTGAAGCCGGCGTCGACGAGAGCGCGAGAGACGGCTTGCTCGATGCGCGCACTCGACGGTCTCAAATCGGACGCGATGGCGACCGGATCCCCTTTGTAGATCTGCCGCCCTTCGGTAAGGTGAGCGACAAACCCCCGGGTGTTCACGTAAGCCTCGAGATCCGTGATGTCGCGAACCAGACCCCTCAGCCCGCTCGTTCCGAAACGCAGCTCCACCGGCTTTCGACCCCTGAACAAAGGCTCGGGCTCCGGTGTCAGCGCCTTGAAGAGCGTTCCCTTGCCGCGAACGACGTAGGGCACACCGGCAAGCACGACGCAGGATTCGCCTTTCGCCAGTTCGAGCCATTTCGTTCCCGAGGAGATCGTCACCGGCCCGTCGGCATCCGCGACGAACAGGATCTCGGGGCCACGGCTCGGCTCGTTCTCGTGCGCCCGGCTCTCGATCACGTCGATGCGTCGCAGCTCGAACTCCACGGCGGGGGTTTCATAGAACGATTCGGTGTCGCTGAGCCGCTGACGGTTCCTTACTTCCGGTCTCTCACTCTCGAAGCGGACCGTTCGCTGGAGCTCGGGCAGGTCGACGTGCTTGCTCGTGAGCCCTCCCCGGAGAACGTTGTTGGAGCTCGACATGATCTCGATACCGGAGCCTTCGAGGTAGGCGTGGAGGGTTCCCGCGTCGAGGAAGAGGGCTTGCTCCGGGCGGAGGTGGACGAGGTTCAGCAGAAGGACGGAGAAGAGCCCGGGGTCGTGATGGCCGCTTGCGGAAAACACCGTCGCGGCGCGGACGAGCCAGTGCTCGGGGTGAGTGCGCTCGAAACTCTGGTCTCGCAGCCGGGCGAGAAGCGGCTCGAGAATTCCGTCGACGTCGTTTTTCTCGAGCGTCATCAATTTCTCGTAGAGCCGCCGGAGCCCTTCGGCCGTCGTCTCGAACCCGGGGACGAATCGTGACAGCTCGGGCACCTCCCGCAACAGCGAAGCGATCTCCGACAGGGGTCGGAATCCGACGAGGGCGTAGAAGTCCGTGAGGGCGACGATGAGCTCTGGCTTCGGTCGCGGATCTCGGTAGTTGCGTTGGGGCGCGGAGAGAGGAATTCCGGCTGCGTTCTCTCTCTCGAAGCCTTCCCTCGCTTGCTGCGCCGTTGGGTGCGTCTGGACGGAAAGCGGCCTCGCGGCCGACAAGACCTTCATCAAGTAGGGCAGCTCTCCCTCGAGAACGGCGCCGAGTGGAGCTCCGTCGACCAGTGAAGGCAAATCGGGGTGGGTGCCGAACCACAGCTCGGCAAACGGCTGGTCGTGGGAGTTGGCCTGGCCGATGAGGCGAGGAATGAACTCCGCGTCGCCCCAGGCATAATGCTGCACTCGGGGGGTGAGACGGTGGAGACTCATTGGTCGAGGACGCGCCGGAGCATCGCCTGGGCCTCTTCCTGGATCCGCCGCAGGTGAGCTTCGTCTCGAAAGCTCTCGGCGTACAGCTTGTAGACGTCCTCGGTGCCGGATGGACGCGCCGCGAACCAGCCGTGCTCCGTCACGACCTTGAGCCCTCCGATGGCGGCCCCGTTGCCGGGGGCCTCGGTCAACATCTGTCGAATCGGATCACCGGCCAGCTCTCGAGCGCTCACGGCATCGGGGGAGAGCTTTTTGAGAACCGCCTTCTGAGCCGGCGTCGCCTTCGAGTCGATGCGCTCGTAGACCGGGGCGCCCAGCTCGCGGGTCAATTCATCGTAGATCTCGCCGGGATCGCGACCGGTCGCCGCCGTCATTTCCGCGGCGAGAAGACCCAGGACGATCCCGTCTTTGTCGGTTGTCCATACGGTACCATCGCGACGGAGGAACGATGCGCCGGCGCTTTCTTCCCCACCGAAGCCCAGTGAACCATCGAGAAGGCCCGGCACGAACCATTTGAAACCGACGGGCACCTCCACGAGCTTCCTGCCGAGATGCGCCGCGATGCGATCGAGGATGCTGCTGGTGACGAGGGTTTTTCCGATTGCGGCGGAAGGCCGAAAGCCCGGCCGGTGGGAGAAGAGATACGAGACCGCGGCGGCGAGGTAGTGGTTCGGGTTCATAAGCCCGATGCTCTTCGTCACGATACCGTGGCGATCGTTGTCGGTGTCGTTGGCGAAGGCGACGTCGAATCGGTCCTTGAGCGCGATGAGCCCCGCCATCGCTCGAGGCGACGAGCAGTCCATGCGGATCTTGCCGTCCCAGTCGGGCGGCATGAAGGCGAACGTCGGGTCCACTCGGTCGTCGACGATCTCCATCCGATCGAGGCGGTATCGCTCGGCTATCGGACCCCAATAGGCCACCCCCGCGCCTCCCAGCGGATCGACGCCGAGGCGCACGTTGCGCACCTTGTCCATGTCGACGACCGTTTCGAGATCGGAGATGTACGAGGAGACGAAATCGTGACGGTGCGTCGTAGAGGCGCCCATCGCCCGCTCGTAGGACGTGCGCTGGACCCCCGAGAGCCCGTCGGCGAGAATCTCGTTGGCTCGACTTTCGATCCAACCGGTCACGTCCGTATCGGCCGGGCCGCCATGGGTGGGGTTGTACTTGAGCCCGCCGTCCTCGGGCGGGTTGTGCGACGGAGTGATGACGATCCCGTCCGCAAGCCCGCTGGACCGGCCGCGGTTGTAGCCGAGAATGGCGTGGGAGATCGCCGGAGTCGGGGTGAATCCGAGCTCGGCGTCGATCATGACCGAGACGTGATTGCCGGCCAGGACCTCGAGCGCCGTGGCACGCGCCGGCTCGGAAAGCGCGTGCGTATCGGCTCCGAGGAACAAGGGCCCCTCGATCGCCTGGTGTTTCCGGTACTCGCAGATCGCCTGGGTCATGGCCAGGATGTGGTCTTCGTTGAAGCTGCGCGACAATGCGGAGCCTCGATGGCCCGACGTGCCAAAGGCGACCCGCTGGGAATCGATGCTCGGGTCGGGCCGCTCCTCGTAGTAGGCGGAGACGAGCCGGGGTAGGTTCACGGCCATGTCGGCGATCGTAGCAGGAGAGTTTTGGTTTTGAAGGAATTTTCTCCTAAAATGTGTTTTCTTGGACCACAGACCTCTGCTCAGTTCACCACGAAATGGAGATCCGTAAATGTCTGATACGACTGAAGTAGCGCCCGCGGAGAGTGCGAGCTCCGCGGCCCCGTACCGCATCGATGTCAAGCTGCACGAGATCCTGATGGACGGATCGAACGGCAAGGACAACGGTGCCTCTTCCCGGCACGACCGGGGAAGGCTCACCCTGCCCGAGCCGGTTTACCCCCAGAGGGCGTACCTGGACGGGAACGAGCCCACGCTCACCGAATACCAGCGCATGAACGCAAAACGCACCTGGAATGCCTGGGGAAAGCCGTACTTCCAGTCCCGTTCACTGAAGAATCGCAAGGAGCTTCGCCCGATCATCGCCTACCTGTTTACCGACTATAAGTGCAACCTGGACTGCCATTACTGCTGGGCCTATAACAACGCCGTCCGGGGGATGAACGAAGACACGGCGCGGCGATCGGTGGATTGGCTCGAGTCGCTCGGAAACCGCGTTCTGGCACTCATGGGAGGAGAGCCTCTGCTCCGGCCCGATTTCGTCCACAAGGTGACGGACTATGCGGCCAAGAAAGGATTCTTCGTGTACCTCCCGACCAACGGCCGGCTCATGCGTCCCGATGTCATCGATCGACTCGGCGACTCCGGACTCGCGACCGTGAATATCGCCGTCGACAGCATCGAGGTCAGACCGTCGCTTCCCAAGGCGCTGGCTCCCATCCGCAACAACTTCGAGTACCTGCTCGACCGCCAGCGCCGTTACGGATACACCGTCGCAATCAACACCAACATTTGCCGCAACAACATGGACGACGTGCGTGCCCTGACCGAGCTCGCTCTGGAGCGAAACATCTCGATCGACTTTCACATCAACGAGGCGCCGATGATCGAGCAGGACCACTTCAAGCACTACGACGAGAACGAGACCTATCTGCGGCCGCAGGACTACGAGAAAGTCGACGATCTGCTCGACTGGATCATCGAGCGACACGAGGGGGGACAGCGTGTCGTCAACCCGCTGTCTCACCTTCACGAGATGAAAAACCTCATGCGTGGCGAGGTCAAACAACGTTGGAACTGTCGCGCGGGACACAACATGCTGATCATTCGGGTGGACGGGACGCTCGCCCCTTGTTTTCCGATGTACTCGGCTTCTCACGACTGGGGCACGGTAGGAAACCACAAATTCGACCATCAGCAGCTCGACGAGATGAAGGAGGAGTGCACCAAGCACTGCCTTTCGACCTGCAATTACATTCTCGGCTTCTGCTACAACACCCGACGCGTGGTCTGGTGGGGTCTCAAGCAGGCCATGAGAGGCTTCAAAGGAGTCAGCGGAAGCTTCTGACGTTTCTCGCCTGAAAATATTGCTCTCCTTGCGTCCGCGATTCGGGCGGGCAGGCCGTGCTGGGGCTCGCCCGAATCTCGCCACTTCGTTACAATAGTTCATAGACCCGACAACCCAATCAGTCCGACGACTTTCGGAACAGAATATTCATGAATTGCGGAAATTTGGTCGCCGCGCTCCTACCGACCGGACGGTTGGGCGAAACTGCGGTGGTCCTTTGCGTCCCGATCTAAACTGTAGGTAGAAGCTCCGCCCCTCTGGAGGAACACGATGCTGACCGAGTTCGAGGAAATCGTCAGAAGCTCAGCTCCCGGACCGGTGGAGGATGAGATATTTTCCTTCCCCGAGTACCTGGAGCTCGTCAAGAGCGAGCCGTGGACGACGCGTAACACCTTTCAGCTGCTCCACGACATGCTTCTCTCGAGCGGTATCGAGCGAACGCTCGTCCCCGGCAAGCCGATCCGGCATCGCTACAACTTCTTCGAGAACGATGCTCTCGTCGGCCTCTACGTCGTCTTCGGCCAGCAGAAGGCGAAAGAGAATCTCGTCGAGAAGATAGACAATGCGAGCCGCGGGCTTGAGGCTTCGAAGCGCCTGTGGATTCTTCTCGGTCCGCCGGGCGCCGCGAAGTCGCGTTCGATGGACGGAATCAAGACCGCGCTCAACGTCTATTCTCAGTCGGACGAAGGCAAGACCTACACGCTGCTCCTACCCACCGTCGACGAGCGGCTACGGGAGAAGGCTCTTTTCGAAGAGGGTGGAGTCTACTACTTGCAAGCGCCAATTTTCGAGAGGCCGCTTCAGGTGATCCCGAGGAACTTGAGGCCGGCTTTCATCGCCAGGCTGAATGGTCTAGTCGAGCACGATCGGGTCAAGGACTTTCTCGACCGGCATCCGCACTACGATGGCGAGTTCCGCATGGCCATCGACGGTCTCATTTCACCGTTCTCGGACTTCGTTCTGCAGGAGTTCATGAGGGCGAAGCGAATCGACTTCGCCGGGCTGTTGCCTTTCTTGAAGGTTCGGCGAATGGTCTACGATGCGCGCACCAAGTCCGGCATCGGCTCCTACACGCCGCGGGACGAGAAGAGCCAGGAGGCTGGCTCGCTCGTGGGGAACATCGACTACAGCCTGTTACCGCGTTTCGGAAGCGAATCTCACCCGCTGGTTCATGATTACAAGGGCGAGCTTTGCGCCGGGGCGAATGGCTTCGTGGAGATTCACGAGATCCTCAAGCTATCGGACCGGTTTCTCTATGAGCTGCTCTTCGCGACTCAGGACCGATTCTTCAAACCGGAAGGTCAGCCTCCCATTCCTTTCAACGGAGTCATCATCGGTCACACGAACTTTCACGAGTACAACATGTTCATGGCCAACGAGACCTTCGAGGCTCTTCGGTCCAGGACGACCTTCATCGAGATGCCGCTGTCGGTCAATTTCAAGGACGAAGAGCAGATCTACGCTTTCACCTACTCCAACGCTCAGCGCAGCTGGAGCTCGAGCAAGAAGCATCTCGCGCATGTAGCCCCTCACGCGTTGGAGTTCCTGAGCCTGGTGGCGGCGATGACGCGGCTCTACGAGTCCAAACAGAACCCCAACTTGACCCTGCTCCAGAAGGCCCTCATCTACGCCGGTCGGGCCGACAGCGGCGTGGACAACAACATGGCGCGAACGGTGCTCGATGAGTTCGAGTTCGTCAAGCCCTCGGAGGGCACTTTCGGACTCGATCCCCGCTTCATTCAGAACGTCTTCGAGAACACCGAGCATTTTCAGATCAACGAGTATCAGGCCAACATCAACCGTCTGCGGAACGAGGACGGCGTGCCCGCGATGATCACCTCCATCGCTCTGAAGAACCCTTGCGTTGCCCCGATGGACCTCTACCTGCGGATGGAGAACGCTCTGAAGGAGTCCTTCGCAATCAACAAGGCGAAGCTGGGACATTTCGTCGAGAAGATTCTTCCGCAGGCCAAACAATGGATCCTGAGCCAGATCGCAACGGACGTGTACGGCTCGGTCCTCCGCGACGAGTCGGTGGTCGAGAGCACCTGGAAGAAATATACCGACCACGTCAGAGCATACGTCCACAACACCAAGGTCAAGCACGAGGTCACCCATGCCGACGTGCAGCCCGACGAGAAGTTCATGCAGGCG
>DASPGQ010000564.1 GCA_035620555.1 Vicinamibacteria bacterium | reverse complement strand
TCGGCCCGCGGTGACATCGTCATCGACACCCGCACCAACACCGTGATCTTCACCGACCTCGCCGATCAGATGGCCGCGATCAACCAGCTGATCGACACGCTCGACACGCCCATCCCCGGCGTCGAGATCGAGGCGCGGATCGTCGTGACGACGAGGACGTTCTCCCGGCAGCTCGGCGTGCAGTGGGGATTCACGAGCAACCAGACCCAGTTGCTGGGCAACACGACCGAGCTCGTATTTCCCAATCGAATTCAGATCGACGGTCAATCCATCGGGTCCGACGCAGAGCGTCAATTCGTCGCGCCGGGCGGACAGGGTGGTCTGATCCCTCCCCAGTTCGACGAGGGGGGCTCGCCGGTACAGCGCGGCTACGCGGTTAACTTGCCATTCGCCGGTTCACCGACCGGCGCTATCGGCGTCTCGCTCGGAAGCATCACCGGAGCTTTCGGCATCGACGCCGCGCTCTCGGCAGCGGAGCGACGCGGGCAGGTGCGTATCATATCCGCTCCCAAGATCATCACCCAGAACAACAAGCCGGCGGAGATCAAGCAGGGCGTCACCTTTCCCGTCCAGGTCGTGGCCAACAACACGATCACCGTGCAGTTCAAGGAAGCCGTTCTCGTTCTCCAGGTGACCCCCCAAATCACGTCGGCCGCCACGATCATTCTGGACATACAGGTCAACAACGATTCGCTCGACTTCGGCCAGTCGGTGAACGGCATTCCGAGCATCATCACTCAAGCGGCGAACACCCAGGTGCTCGTCGACGACGGCTCGACGACAGTCATTGGAGGCGTCTTCGTCAACCGTCAGGCAAACGACGAGAGATACGTGCCCCTACTCCATCGCATTCCTATTCTCGGCTATCTCTTCAAGACGACGGAAACAACCTCGAGGAATGAGGAGCTCTTGATTTTCCTGACGCCTCGCATCCGGAAAGATACGGTCTAGGAGGAGTGAGCTCGATGAACCCCCGCAAGCTCATGAGACGAATGACAAAAAACGCGGCCCGACATCACCGTGCGGCGTCGATTCCCGTCCTTTTCGTGCTGTTGGGAAGCTGCACGACGAATACCGAGGACAACGACACGACGAACGCCTTCATCCGCGTCGTTTCCATGGAGGGCTCTTCACCGGACTTCGGCGGCGCGGGAGCGGCTGGGACCGACCTTTTCTCCGACGTCTGTTTTGCCGACGAAGATCACCCGCCTTGCAGCTACTTCAACGACAACGGGCTCGTCACCATGGTGGGCTTCCCCAAGGATCAAACCCAACCCGCGGGACTCGTCACCGACGTCGTTTTCGAGCGCTACCGGGTCACTTACGTGCGGGCGGACGGCCGCAACGTTCCCGGCATCGACGTTCCCTACCCGTTCGATGGAGCCGCCAATTTCACGGTCCCGCTCGACAACTCGGAGATCGAGCGCGCTTTCATGGTGGTGAGGCAATCGGCCAAAACGGAGAGTCCTCTCAGGGAGATGGCGCTGACCGCGAATATTCTTTCCGTCATCGCTCAGGTGGATTTCTTCGGACGCGACACCGCGGGCCGATCGATCAGCGTGAGGGGGTTTCTCAACATCACGTTCGCCGACTTCGGGAACGAGTGACGAGGAGCGCAACGGATGGAAAGACCAAAATCTTCTCTGTTGGAGGAGAACATGATCAAGTCGAGTCGATGGCTGCTCCCGTTCGCGCTCGCAGGAGTCTGTGCCGCGTGCACCCTGGACAATCAGCAGGCGCCCGAGCTCGCGGGTCCGTCAACGGTGGCCCGGTCGATCACATTGCGGGCCGTTCCCGACTCCCTCGTCTCCGACGGGTTTTCCAGCTCGGTCATCGAGGCGGTGCTTCAAGGACCGAACGGTGAGCGGGTTCCCGGAGCGACGATTCAGTACGACATTGCTTTGGGTCCCTTCGGTGAGTTTCTCGATCTCGGCAACCTGGCCCCGCTGAATGGACCCCGGCCGACCGCCGGAGGGGTCGAGGCCGGTCCGGTGTCCGCGGTGACGGACGGGGACGGTGTGGCGCGAGCTCGGTATTGGGCGCCTTTCCGCACCGATCAAGAGAACGACACGACCGTGACAATCACGGCACGAGAATCGGGAACGAACTTTCGCTTTGCCGCTTTGTTAATGGCGCAGACCGATATCTTTTTGCGTGCGGCGAACCGCCCATCGTTCCCAGGGGGAGCGTTCTGCAGCTTCACCATCGAGCCTAACAAGCCCTCCTACCGGACGGGCGAGGGGATCGCCTTTACCGCAACACAACTTGTTGGGGACCCAACTAGCGGTTGCTCCGGGCTGGAGATCGCGCGCTACGAGTGGAACATCGAGCCGGATACGTACAAGGCGGGCCGCGAGATCGTTCACGCGTTCCCCGAAGAAGGGGCATTTTTTGTAGAGCTCGTGACGACCGAAGCGGTTACCGGATGTCAGGATATTTGTGCCGCTTTGATCGTCGTCGACGACCCGTAGGGGCTTGACCGGGGCTTTGGGAGAGCCCGAGAGCCCCATCGGAGCTCGACCACTGTCAACGGAGAAGAGGCCCACTATGAGCCGTATCGAAGATCTCCAGAAACGTCTCGAGTCGGACCCCAACTCGCGAATATTCGTGCAGCTCGCCGAGGAGTACCGTAAAGCGGGCCTTCTCGACAAGGCCATCGAGGTCTGCCAGTCAGGGCTGCAAAAGCACCCCCATTACCCCTCGGCCCGGGTCGCGCTGGGGCGGGCCCTCCTCGAGGCCGGGCAGCACGACAAGGCGAGTGCCGAGTTCGAGTCCGTTCTCCAGGCCGTTCCCGACAACATACTGGCGAACAAGTTTCTTGGTGAGACGTACCACAGTCTCGGCCGGCTCTCCGAAGCGCTTACGAAGTACGAAGTGGCTCATTCGCTCGCTCCGGAGGACACCGAGATCGAAGAGCGTATGGGCCGGCTTCGTGGCGAGATGGACCTGCTTCCGCCGCTTCCGACTCCGGTAGCCGACAACGCGTCGACGGAAGTTCCGTTCGTCGAGGCTTCTGAGCAGACTCTCTTCGTAGC
>DASPGQ010000563.1 GCA_035620555.1 Vicinamibacteria bacterium | reverse complement strand
CTCGCGCTCCATCCCGACCCCCATCTCGAGGCACGTCTCGACCGGGAGATCGAAGCCATCGCCGCCGCCCAGGAGAGCGACGGGTACTTGTTCACGCCGAGAACGGCTCCCTCGGAAATTCCCCCGATCGGCATCGGCGAGACCCGATGGTCGAACCTGGCCGTGAGCCACGAGCTCTATAACGCCGGCCACCTCTACGAGGCTGCCGTCGCTCATTTCCACGCCACGGGGAAGCGCAGCCTTCTGGATATCGCCATCAGGAACGCGAATCTCGTCGCCGATACTTTCGGACCCGACAAGCTCAGGGCCGCGCCCGGCCACCAGGTGATCGAGATGGGGCTCGTAAAGCTCTATCGGGTGACCGGCGACGAGCGTTACTTGAACCTCGCCCGATACTTTCTCGACCAGCGCGGCAGAGACCTCGAGCTCCGGCAGTATCCCGCGGGCCACCGGTTCGCGATCTACAACGACCCGGTTCAAATCCAGGCCCATGCGCCCGTGGTCGAGCAGAGAGACGCCGTGGGGCACGCCGTCCGCGCGATGTACCTCTACTCCGGCATGGCCGACGTCGCCGCCATCACCGGCGACCCCGCGTACCTCGGGGCGATGGAGGCATTGTGGGAGGACGTGGTCGCCCGCAAGATGTACCTGACGGGAGGCGTCGGCTCGCGGCATGGAACGGAAGGCTTCGGCGAGCGGTACGAGCTTCCCAACGACACCGGCTACGCCGAGACCTGTGCGTCCATCGGTCTCGTCTTCTGGAGCTGGCGTCTGTTCCTCTGGCACGGCGAAGCGCACTATCTCGACGTTCTCGAGCGGGTGCTCTATAACGGCCTCCTGGCAGGCGTATCGATCGAAGGCGACCGCTTCTTCTATCCCAACCCGCTTGAATCCGACGGAAAATCCGAGTTCAATCAAGGCGCGGCTACCCGAAAGCCCTGGTTTGGCACGGCGTGTTGTCCGGGCAACGTGGCGCGATTTCTCCCCGCTCTTCCGGGCTATGTCTACGCCCAACGCGACGACGCGCTCTACGTCGCGAACTTCATCCCGAGCGAGACGACGGTGCGGGTCCACGATACGCCAGTGACGGTGAATCAGGCGACGAACTACCCATGGGACGGCCGAGTCCGGATCTCGGTGGATCCCGTTCGCGACGTCACGATGTCCCTCAGGGTCCGGATCCCTGGCTGGTCACAGGACCGGCCGGTCCCGAGCGAGCTCTATCGATACGAGGAAAACCTCGAGCACGAGCCCAGTTTGCGGATCAACGAAGAGGTGGCGGCGCTCGAGCTCGCCTTCGGGTTCGCGGTCATCGAAAGATCCTGGACGAGGGGAGATGTCGTCGAGCTCGACCTCCCCATGCCCGTCCACCGGGTGCTCAGCCATGCCGACGTCACTGCGAATCGAGGCCGAGTCGCCTTGGAGAGGGGTCCTCTCGTCTATTGCGTCGAGGGTGCCGACAACGGCGGCCGCGCTCTCGACGTCGTGCTCCGACGCGACGGCCAGCCGAGCGTCGAGCCGAGCGACTGGATCGGTGAGATCCTGACGATCCGCGCGGCGGCCGACGCCGTTCCCGGCGACGACCACCTGACTGCCATTCCCTATTTCGCCTGGTCACATCGTGGTCCGAACGAGATGGCCGTGTGGCTCCATGCAACCCCGTAGCGCCCGCCGATGACGGGCGGTATGCGGTTCCACTCCTCGGCTGAGCACGACTTCCGAGGCCTCTGGTTGAGTTTCTGCCGCAGCCGCCCGTAGACTCTGGACCGATGAGGGATGAACGCACGCCGGATTCCCGGTCGCGTGTCGAGACCGTGACGTTCAGCTCCCCTCTCGGAAGCTGGGAACTTTCGCAGTGCGCGGCTCCGGCCGATCTCGCGCCGCTCGTTGACTGTTTCTGGTCGGTGCGAGGCCGTGTTTCCTATCGCCGCGAAACGATTCTGCCAACCGACCGGGTCGAGCTGATGTTCAACCTCGGCTTGCCTCATCGGGTCATCGGATCACCCGATGGCGGCGGTACGGATTTCATTCGCGCCTGGGTCTCCGGCCTTCAGGAAGGTCCCCTCGTCGTCGAGCCGCAATACGACACCTCTCGATACGACTCCCACCTCGTCTCGGTGCGATTGCATCCTCAGGGGGCGTACGCGCTCCTCGGCGTGCCCATGGAAGAGATCGCGAACCAAGTGGTCGAGATCGACGCTGACCTGCTCCCTGGCATCGAGGAGCTTCGCGAGCGACTGTTCGGTGCCCAGACGCTCGATGAGCGATTCGGGCTGCTGGCGCGCTACGTGCATCGGCGGTTTCGCGCCGTTGCGCCGGCACTCACGTCGTCGGTAAAGGTGAGTTGGGCGCTCGAGCGGTTGCGCCGCTCGGGCGGTTGCGTCTCCATCGGCGAGCTTTGCGAACGGCTCGACATCACGCGAAAGCACTTGACCGGGATGTTCCACCGCCAAGTGGGTTTGGCGCCGAAGCGGCTCGCACGCATCGTTAAGTTCTCCCGAGTCGTCGAGCACCTCAAGCACTGCGCCGACGTCCGCTGGGCCGAGCTCGCGGTCGACTTCGGCTACTACGATCAGAGTCACTTCAATCGCGACTTTCGGGCGTTCACGGGAGCGACGCCAGGCGAGTTCCTCCGCCACCGCAGCGCCGACGGTACCTCGCTCGTGGCAGGGGCCATCTCCGAGCCCAGGTAACATCCGTACAAGACACATCCCTGCGGGATCCCCCAAGCTTTGGTCTCGGAGGAGACGATGTTCCACCTGTTCGTGTTGATCTTCACTCAAGCTTCGTCGGTCGGCACGCCGATTCCGGAGGCGTTCGAGCCAATGAGATTTCTCATCGGTCATTGCTGGGAGGGCACCTTCCCCGGAGGCGGGAGCAAGGATCGTCACTGCTTCGACTGGATGTACGGTCAGAAATTCGTCCGGGATCGGCACGTAGTGCGAGCCGAGGGCTCGGAATACCGTGGAGAGTCCATCTACGCCTGGGACGCGAAGGACGGGCTGCTCAGGTTCTTCTACTGGGCGTCAGACGGTGGTACGAGTGAAGGCTCGCTCCGCGTCGTCGAGGGCGAGCTCCTGTTCGGCGACGAGCGCCATATCGCAGAGGACGGCACCCAGCGTTTGCTCCGCACGCGATGGCGACCGATGGGCGCCGAGAGATTTCTCGCCCTGACCGAGGAGCGACGCGACGAAGGCTGGGTGGAGGCGTGGCGCATCGACTTTCTGCGCGTGCGCGATGCCGCGTCCTGGGGCATTGCGTTCAACACGACCCGCACCGGAGCCTACGAGGTGTTTCTTCTCAGACCTGAGTCCGGCGACCTTCACAACCTCAGCCGCCAGGAAGGCGTCGATTGGGTCTACGCGAGCTACGACGGCGCGCTCGTGGCCGTATCCGACCGCGGTGGACGACCCGAGGCCGGAATGTACCTCCTGTACGAGGTCACGCCCGGGCCCTGGACCTGGCGGCCCTTGGGGCCGTTTCCGGTCTACGATTCCTGGCTCGGCCGCTCCCCCGACGGGGAACGCTATGTGGTAGGCAGTCGCAAGGACGGGCAGCACGACCTCTACGTCATCGATCGTCAGGGCAAAGAGCTTGCCCAGCTGACGAACGACCCCTTCAAGGACTCCGATCCGGACTGGTCTTCCGACGGCTCGACGATCGTCTTTCGTTCGGACCGGGGTGGGGCCATGGACATCTGGCGGATGGAGGCCGACGGAACGAACCCCAGGAGGCTCACGCACGATCCCGCGAACGATGACGAGCCCGGCTATGGAGGCGAAGGCCCCGCCCGTTTCTCACCCGACGGCCGTCGGCTCGCGTGGGCCCATTTTCGCGGCAACTGGGACGTTTGTGTCATGAACGTCGACGGCTCGGACGCCCGGTGTCTGACGGAGCACGAAGCCGCCGACAATTGGCCCTCCTGGTCGCCGGACGGATCGGAGATCGTGTTCGACTCCAATCGGGAGGGGAACTACGACATCTACCTCATGAAGGACGATGGGTCGGACGTGCGTCGTCTCACCGCGCATCCCGAGTCGGACCAGGCTCCCGTCTTCGTACGCGTCGGTCCGACCGACCCGTGACGCATTCCCGCGGGGGCCGCGATGAGACGCTCGCCGATTGTATTGGTTGCGACGTGCTCGAACACAGCACCCGATTTGGCGACGACCATGCCTCCGTCCTCGCTCGCAAGATAGATCTTGCCGTCGGCGGCCACCGGTGACGATTTTCTGTCCCGGGCAGGCTCTCAGGCTGGTAGGCTCTTCCCACAGGGTCTGATCGATAAGAACCGACGAACCAATGCTCGGAAAGGAGTGCCGGCAGTGACGATCAACAAAGATGCAAAAGGGCTGGGCATGCCCTGGGAAGCCACCTATGGCTATGCCCAGGCCGTACGGGTCGGCGACACGATCTACGTCTCCGGCCAACTCAGCCATGATGACAAAGGAAACTTCGTGGGGGCGGCTCCGCTGGACGACCGCGGTCGCATAACCGATCATGGCAACATGGAAATCCAGATGCGGCAAACCTACGCGAATGCGAAGGAAATCCTCGGACTGTACGGCGCGACTCTGGACAATGTCGTCGAGGAAGTTCTGTACGTCACCGACATGGAGACTGCCTTTGCCGCCGCCGGCCCCGTCAGAAAAGAGGCCTACGGGTCGAAGAAACCGGACGTTGCCAGCACGATCCTGGTGACTCCGCGCTTGGCCCTGCCTCAGCAGCTCATCGAGATCAAGTTCATCGCCAAGGTGTAGTCTGGTCGGCCGGCCGGCCGGCCGGTTTCCAGCCTTCGCCAGCGGCCACCACGGCGGCTCTTCTTGGCGCCCTGGGACGGTCCGCTATTCCGTGCGCAGAGTCTCGATGGGATCGATGGCGGCGGCGGCGCCCGACGGGAGGATGTTGGCGGCGGCACCGACCAAATCAGAGTATGGTGGTATGGTAGCAGTATGGCCACTCGGAAGGTCACATTCACCCTCGACGTCGAGACCGTCGCCCGCCTGCGTCGCGCGTCGGAACGACTGTCGAAGCCGCAGAGTGCGGTGGTGCGAGAGGCGATCCGCGACTACAGCGACCGGATCGGCAGGCTGAGTGAGGCGGAGCGATTGGCGCTCCTCGAACGCTTCGACGAGCTCGTACCTCGCATCCCACGCCGTCCGCTCAGAGAGGTGGAAAAAGAG
>DASPGQ010000562.1 GCA_035620555.1 Vicinamibacteria bacterium | reverse complement strand
AGGCGCCGATTGGTCGGTCTTGAACACGGAGGTTGCGAAGGAACTGGGTCTTTTCGCCGCCGATGGAGAACCGATTGCGCTTTCCACTCGATTTTGCACCGTCACCGGGTATTTGGTCCAAACGCCGGTTACGCTCTTTGCCGATGACGGCGAGTCGCTTCGACTCGACGCGACCGTCTTCGTTTCTGCCGACTGGCCGCCTCATGCAGCGACTTTTCTCGGCTACTCGGGACTTCTGGAACGCATGCGTTTCGCGGTCGACCCGCAGAACAACGAGTTCTTCTTCGGCCCCATCAAGTGAGTGGCCGTTGGGACCATTGCCGCTGCGGACGGGTCGGTCTCGCCCTGACACTCTCCGCCCGCGTGCAACGATTAGGGCTCGTTGGGTATTTCCGGCAGCACGCCCAGCTGCTCGGCTACCGAAGAGGTGTCTCTGAACGACGGCGCGTCCGTTTCGAGCGTATACCCCATGCTTTGTAGCCGCGACGGCGCTTCTCGAACATGCGGGCGAGCGTGGGAATGTGGGCTGTCGGGAGGATGTCCAAATATATCGAAGCTGGTGCAGGTACTGGAGCGGGAACTCCGTACACTGCCCAGCTTTTGCTAGGAACGCGGTTCGAGTTTGCTGAGGTAGAACGAATCAGGAAGGCGATGAGTCGAGTAAGCGTTGAAGTTCCCGACGAGGCGCTTGTCAGCCTCAAGACGGATTCGGAATCGTTTGCGCGCGAGCTCGTCCTTCAGGCGGCAGTCAAGCTCTTCGAGTTGGGCAAGCTATCGTCTGGATGGGCTGCCGAACTCGCTGGATTGTCCCGTGCGGAATTCCTGCTGGTGCTTCGGCGCTACGAGGTGGCGCCTTTCCGGGTAACACCCGAGGAATTACGCCAAGACGTCCTGAATGCCTGAACGTATCGTCGTTTGCAATACGTCTCCCCTTCTGTATCTCCGTCAAGAATCCAAACTCGAGCTTCTTGAACAGTTGTACGGTAGGGTCATGGTGCCCTGAGCGGTCGAGCGCGAGCTCCGGGTTGGTCAAGAGCGTGGCATCGATGTACCGATCGTCTCCTCCCCCGTGTTGTCTCGCGACGATCTGCTCGACATGGAAAGCGAAGTCGGAATAGATGCGCTGATGAATGCCGCAGTACTCACAACGCTCGTTAGCGCGTGCACGGACGAGGCGTCTCGTCTCCGCGTCCGTTATGGAGCGGATGCGTTAGCGCGGGACCGTGCCTTGAGCCTCATGTAGGCGACGAAGTCGATGTACTCCACGTACTTTTCGTATTCTTCGCGTTCCTCGTCGCTCAGCGACCCTTCATTGGCCTTCGTTGCAAGCACGTCCAGTCGCGGCTGAAACTCCGGGTTAGGCGTCGGAAGCTCCGCAAAATGCTTGGCCAGCTCCGGCGTGAAGCCGCGCGTCAGGTGGTCGATGAAGCGCTCGAGCGTCTCGGAGGGATTGCTCATGACTTGAGCTTATGGCGCAAAACAACCGCTATGGAGATGGCACTGGACCTCGAGCTCGCGATCTTCTTCGGGGGAAGGACGAGCCAAATACCTGGGAAAGGTAACCCGGTCCTCGGATCGCGCAAATAGTCGAGCTCGAAGCGATAGGAAACATCGGGCATCTACAGCCCTAGTCTAGTTTGGTGTGAGCAGGGTTGTGCGGCGGGACGAAGACGACCCGGGGACGGCGAATGCCTCGCGACCGAGCTTTGCTCGCCAGTTCTTCCAGGTCGCGGCCGTGCTCGACGACCGTGTCGTTCTGGATGACGACCCATTCGCCGACATAAGGATTCAGGTCGGGTGCCGGTCTTTGGTCCCTCTCACGATCCAATCGTGGCGATGTCCCTGACATACTTCCCTACTGTTTGTATTTTAGTCCCTTTCCGGCCGAGTTGCCGGACGCCGCCGGAAGCTTAAGCCCTGATTCCCGGTACGATCTTTCTCTCGGTCACGACGGCGAGCCCACCGCCAAGCTGATGTGGCCACCATGAGGGTCTTCTCTGCTCCCGGGACAGGAGGTCGTATGACTCTCTGGGAGCTTGGCGCCAACTTCCATCGACCTGTCGATTGGGATGGGACCTGTCGGGTTCCCGCCTTTGGCGGCGCGAGGGCGACTCGTGACATCCTTTCACCATGGCTAGCACAGCCACACAGAGCGAGGCGGACATCCTGTCCCGGATCATTGCCCCTGGGAACGCGACGCTGCCGTCACCGACGGCCGAGATGATT